>CANJEU010000117.1 GCA_947473445.1 Fidelibacterota bacterium
CACCTGTGCGGAGCACTTCTATTCATGAGCGTCGCCGCCGCGCCTGCCTTTGCAGAGACGCATGTCATCTCGCAAAAGGGCAAGACCTTCTCAGCCAAGGAAATCGCATCAGTTGCAGGGCCTGTCACGACCGCTATCGGCGGTACTGACCTGTCGCTTCGGCCCTGTGATAATTCCGCGCCAGGTGCTAATGAATCCGGGCATGGATCGTCGTGGCCACTCCTTTCCGAATCTTCTTACGGTGGGTATTTTCGCCGTCCTGACGATCGTCATATTTCTGACATTCCGCGATTACGGAATCTCGTGGGATGAAGAGCTCCACGTCCCTTATGGGCAAAAGCTGCTCGCCTATTACACCAGCGGATTCACAGACCTTTCGGCGTTCTCCTTCATCAATCTGTATCAATACGGCGGGTTCTTCGATCTCATCGCCGCGATCGCGTCGAAGCTTTCGCCTTTTGGCGTATATGAGACGCGCCATTTACTCGGGGCGCTGATTTTCCTCGGCGGACTTTTTGGCGCGTGGCGCCTGATGCATTTGCTCGCAGGCGAACGGGCCGCGCTCATCTCGGTGGCCTGCCCTGCCACAACCGCGCTCTTGTATGGCCATAGCTTCATCAATCCGAAGGACGCGCCGCTGGCGTGGCTTGCGGTGTGGGTTGCTTACTTTGTCTGCCGCGCGTTCGGCGAGCAGCCCGCAACGTGGCGCACCATCACCGGTCTCGGGCTGAGCCTTGGGTTTGCGTTGGGGATGCGCATTATCGCCTTTGCGTTTCTTGCGCAGATCGCCGCGGTGCTCGGGGTCCTTGCGCTCGCCCTCTGGATCAACGTCGGTTTCCGCGAGGCGCTACGCCGCTGGCTGCGCGCGGCGCGGCCCTTCGCGCTGGCCCTGCCGCTCGCGATCATCGCCATGGCCGGGGTGTGGCCGTGGTCGGTTCAGGCGCCGTTTAATATTGTTTCCGTCTTCACGGACTCCGCCAACCAGTTCTGGCATCCCTTTATGCTATGGGCGGGCACGCTCATCAATGCGGGCGATCTGCCCCGCAGCTATCTTATTGTTCTCCTCGCGGTGAACCTGCCCGAATATGTTCTTCTGGGATTGATCCTCATCGCCGGCCAGACATGCCTGCGCGCACGCGCCTGGCGTACGGCGACGTTCGCGCAGCCTCGCGCGCTTCAATTCCTGTTCGTCGTCTTCACCGTTCTCGTTCCGCTCGCGGCCTTCGCCGCGGTGCGGCCCAGCACCTACAACGGTGTCAGGCATTTCCTGTTTCTGGTGCCGCAATTGGTGATCTTGGCCGCCATCGGACTGGATCGTGGCCTTGATATCCTCCTGCGTCACCGCCGCGTCGTCGGGATGGCCTTCGCCGCGCTCCTGGGGCTCGCGGTGCTACGCCAGACGCTGGTGATGATTCAAATTCATCCCTATCAGTACATCGCGTTCAACACGCTCACCGGCGGCCTTCGCGGCGCCTACGGCCGGTTCGAGCTCGACTATTGGGGCGTGAGCTACCGCGAAGCATCGCTAGCGCTCGTGAAGTTCCTCGAGAACGAACGCACCGCCGGTCGCCCCGTGCCGCCAAAGGCGCTTTTGTTTGTCTGCGGCGCCAATACGCAGGCGGCGTATTACCTTCCTGACACCGTCGGGATTACCGAGGATCGAACCGCCGCCGTTTTTTTCCTCGGCGGCGACCTCACCAATCCCCGCTGCCGCCTGCGACCCGAAGGCCCCGCCGTCGTCGAGATCAAGCGTGATGACACCGTGCTCAGTTATGTTCTGGACCTGCGCAAGGTGGCGCCGTGACCACCGCAAACTTCACCGCCGCGCGCGCGCTTTATCGCGATGAGCCCCTTGGCACCCGGCTATTCGTACGCGCGCGCCGCTTGCTCGCGCCGATGCCTTTGATTGCCGCGCGCGTGCCCAGGGCGGGGCCGCTGCTCGATGTCGGCTGCGGTCACGGGCTGTTCAGCTTGGCCATGGCGGCCGCCGATCCCCTGCGGCGTAGTGTCGGCATCGACCCTTCGCCGGGCAAAATCGAAGTGGCGCGGCGTGTGGGCGTGCCTTTCGGCAATGTTCAGTTCCGTGAAGGCATCGTGGAATCAATTGAAGGCGATACCTTCACCGCCATCACGGTGCTCGACGTTCTCTATCTTCTGCCCGACGCCCAGAAAAAAAGTCTTCTCGCGGCGTGCCGGCGCTTGCTTGCCCCGCACGGCACGCTCGTTGTGAAAACCAACGACACTCATCCGGCCTGGCGATTTCAGGCCGCGCGCCTGCAGGAAAAACTCATGACGGGCGCGGGCCTCACCCTCGGCACGGGCGAGCTTCACTTCCGCTCTTGCGCCGAGAACGCCGCGCTGCTGCGCGAGGCCGGCTTCGCGGTGGAGATCCACCATCTCGCGCACTGGTCGCCCTATCCCCACACGCTCTTCGTTGCGCGTGCCACTTAGCGCCGCAGCTTCCGGTAGGCGACGGGCAGAAGGGCCAGCAGCGCAAGGCCTATCAGGCCGCCGATCACGGTCGGCTGGCGCGCCGCCGCCAAGGGATCATGCGCGCCCGCGAGCAGGGCATCGTTCAGCCCGGCGCCCAATGTTGCGTAAACGGCCGTCACGGGGATCAGCCCGATGGGCGTTGTGAGCATGAACGTGCGCAGGCTCACATTCATGAACGCGACGGCGATGGTCGTTACAAAAAACGGCAGCACCGGAATGAGCCGCAACGCGAGCATGTAGCTGAAAGCATCCGCGTGGAACCCGGCGTCCAGCTTGCGCAGGGCAGGGGCGGCTTTCGCCCGCATGAAGTCTCGCAAGGCGTAACGCGCCAGCAGGAACAGGACGGCCCCGCCGGCGGAGGCCGCGACGACCACAAGGGCTGTTCCCAGCACCGGTCCGAACAGGAAACCACCGACCACCGTCAACAATCCCCAGCCTGGAATTCCAACGGCCACACCGGCGAAATAAACGGCGACAAAAGTAACAGCCGCGATCACGCGGTGTTCGGCAACGAAGGCGACCAGGGTGGCGCGGTGCGCATTCAAGGTCTCGAGGTTAAAATACTCCGCGATGCCGAGCACGACCGACGCGCCGATCACGGCGACCAGCGCGATCAATAGCGCAAGGCGTGCGCGAGAGATCTTGCGCGCGGCGGTCGCTTGCTCGAGTTCTGTCATATGGGGAAAATGCGCGGGTTGATGCGGACGGGGCGGAGTATACACAGGCGCCCGCCGCCGCTATAGAGCCGGGCTTCCGTCTCCACTTTCGCGATATCCGCACCCTTATATGGACAACCTCGCTCATACGCTCGCCGGTGCGGCCCTTGGCCAGGCCGGGCTGAAGAAGCAAACCGGTCTCGGCATGGCGACCTTGATGATCGCCGCCAACCTTCCCGATATCGACGGCGTCACCATGTTCATCGAGCGCGGAAGTCTCTACTTCCGCCGCGGCTGGACCCACGGCCCCATCGCGCTGGTCATTCTGCCCATCCTGCTCGCCCTTGCCATGCAGGCGTTCGACCGCTGGCAGACCCGCCGCGGCACCCGGCCGGCCTCACGCGAGCCCGTGCGGCTCAAGGGCCTGCTGATCCTTGCGTACATCGGCGTCATCTCACACCCCTTGATGGACTTCCTCAACACCTACGGCGTGCGTTGCCTGATGCCGTTTTCCGAACGCTGGTTCTACGGCGATGCGCTGTTCATCATCGACCTGTGGCTGTGGAGCGCGCTCGGCATTGGTGTCTGGCTCTCGCGCCGCAAGGAACGTTGGACCGGCATCGCTCACCCGCGCCCTGCACTCATCGCCGTTGTCACCGTGATCGCCTATGCCGCCGCCATGGGGATCGCCAGCACCTGGGTCGAGGCCTACACCGCCCGCACGGTGCAGCAGCAAGGCATCGGTACGCCCGTGACCGTTGTTGCAAGTCCTGTCCCGCTCAATCCGTTCCGCCGCGACGTGGTGTTCAATCTTGGCAAAAGCTACGGCTTTGGCGCCTTCGGCTGGGAGCCGGCGCCGCGCCTCGTGCTCGATCCGGGACTCGTGCCCACGAATATGGATGACCCCGCAATTCCGCTGGCCGCGGCCCACGACGTGCGGATCAAAGACTTTCTCTACTGGTCGCGGCTTCCGTTCGTCGACGTCAAACGTGGCGAGGCCGGCATTGACGTGACGGTCGGCGACGCCCGTTACAATCGGCGTCCCGGAGAAGGGCGGTTTATCGTGCGGACGACCTTGCCACAGACCACA
Organism: Fidelibacterota bacterium; assembly: GCA_947473445.1. Classification (GTDB taxonomy): domain Bacteria; phylum Pseudomonadota; class Alphaproteobacteria; order Rhodospirillales; family Rhodospirillaceae; genus SHVO01. Next base: position 4,240 of record CANJEU010000117.1, read on the forward strand.
TTGCCAGGGGGCCCATGAGTTTCTACGATCCGGCCTCATTCCGCCTTAGGGAGTTTCTCAAGATGATTCGCATGTTGGTCGCCGCCGCCGGTGCTCTGTTCGCCTCGACCGCCGTCCTGGCCGCCGACACCCCGTCCGTGAAGGGCGCGAAGGTCTACATCATCGCCCCGAAGAACGGCGACACCGTCAGCGCTCCGGTGACCGTTCAGTTTGGCCTCAAGGGCATGGGCGTCGCCCCGGCCGGCATCGAAATGGAAGACACCGGTCACCATCACCTTATCGTCGACAAGGAAACCCCGCCCATGAACGACTATCTCCCGGTCGGCGATCCCCAGGTCATCCACTTCGGCAAGGGCCAGACCGAAACCGAACTCAAACTCGCCCCGGGCAAACACACCCTGCAGCTGATCCTCGCCGACAAGGACCACAAGCCCCATGCCCCGCCGGTGGTGTCCGAGAAGATCACGATTACGGTGAAATAGGGCTGAAGTACTTTCTCAACCTTCCGTCTGTTACTTTTGGTGAGGCGGCGACGGTGGCCGAAGCGGTGCACTATATGGGCCACCGCGTGAAGATGAGCCGTGTCGATGGCATCGAGTTTCCAATCTTCTCCGACGGTGCGCTCGAGGCGATATCCAAGGCCGCAAGCTTCGTTCCGCGTGTGATTAATATCCTTGCCGATAAATCGCTTCTGGCTGCCTACGGCGATGGTTCGATTCAAGTCACCGATAAGCATGCGAAGCTTGCCATCGCCGATAGTCCGCAACTCGTTTTCAAGGACAACGCCCGCCGGCGACTCTCACGGCGTATGCTTTACGGTATCATTGCTGCGGAAGTGGCCGCGGTAGTGGCTCTATTCGCTCTTAGTCCTCCTTTGCAGGGCTGGGCAAAGTCCGCCTATGCCGCGGCGCAGAGCGCTTTCGGCGTCATAGCACCTGCCGTGTCGGCGACAGATCCCGCCACCGGCCCGAACGAACCCGTCAAACCCAAGTAATGATCCAGCTCCAAGCGCCCTTACCGTTAAGCGCGCTCCCCATCGTAGCCATACTTGGTTTGATTTTTGGCAGTTTCGTAACGGCGCTCAGCTACAGGCTTCCGCGTGGGCAGAGTATTGCCAAGGGCCGTTCTCGTTGCCCGTCTTGCGGCACGACGCTCACAGCACGTGACCTTGTGCCGTTGTTTTCCTGGCTTGCGCACGGCGGCAAATGTCGTCACTGCGGTACAGCGGTATCACGCCGCTACCCCGCCACCGAACTTATGATGGCGCTGCTCTTCGTTGTGGCTGCGCTGGTGGTTGATGATTTGATGCGACTTTCTCTTGTGCTCGCGGCGACACCGGTCATGGTCGCGCTCGCCATCATCGATCTCGAGCACCGGCGTCTGCCCAACAGCCTGCTTCTTGTCCTCGGCGCCATCTTTGTCACGTTCCGTTTTGCCGGTGATAAGGATTTCACGACAGCGGCGATTGCGTGCGTTTTGGTATTCGCGGCCGCGCTTGCACTTGATTCCGGCGGTCGACGCCTGATTGGCCAGGGGCTGAGTATGGGTGATGCGAAACTGATGGCCCTTGCCGCGCTCGCCGTCCCGGCGATCCCGCTCTTGGCCAGTCTGGGTGTTGCCGGTTTACTCGGGGCCGGTGTGGCCATTCTGCCATGGGCACAACGCCATGTAGACCGTGGACACTTTCCCTTTGGTCCTGCCCTGTTAGCCGCAATTTGGGGGGCTATTCTCTTGTTTTCGTACTGGCCGGTACCACGGCACGACGCCACTTGCGGCGGCAACCGTGCAAGCGCCGCAGCCAGTCGGTGCGGCAACGTCTATGGAGGTGGTCACCGTTCCATCCGCTGGGCAGGGAAGGCAGCCGTTCTGGATTGTGTAAAGCAACAGGGCCTTCTCGATCGTATCGAGACGTGAACTTGTCTCCGAGGTTTTGGTGTTTTCCAGGATCGGGCCCACAGCCAGGATTCCTCCCGACAGGATCAGGCCAACAACGACCAACACGATAGCCATTTCGATGAGGGTGAAGCCTCTCGCCATGGCGTGCCGAAAACTCATCTGAAAACCCCTCCGCGGACCCACCTTCCGGGTTCGCTTTTACCCCTTGCCCGCTTCACAAAGCGCCCCAACCGAAAGTACCCGATTCACGCCCTCCGCGCACGCTTTAAGCGATTGCGCGGGTGTGGGCTACTTATCCACAATCTGGTTGCGGCGATCAATATTTATCATTGTATGGCAATGGGTTATGATGTCCTCGCATGTGGATCGATATCATCGACCTCCGCGAGTTCTACGCCAGCCCCATGGGCCGTACCGTTCGGCGCCTGATTGGGCAGCGGCTGCGCGCGCTTTGGCCGGCGCCGACCCTCATTACCGCCGAGCAGCGCATGCTTGGCCTCGGCTTTGCCACCCCCTACCTCCCGGCGTTTGATGGCGAGGCGGGGCGGGTGGTCGCAGCGATGCCGGCCGGGCAGGGCGTCATGAGCTGGCCCGCCACCGACGCCAACCGTGTCACCCTCGCGGACGAAAC
>CANJEU010000118.1 GCA_947473445.1 Fidelibacterota bacterium
ATGGAGTGAACAGCAGCGCAGCGCCCAGGTTTACTATTTTTTCTTCTGTGCTTCTTCGGCGGCTTTGATGCGGTCGCGGAATTTTTTCTCGGCGGCGCGCCGCTCGGCCAGATCGTTGGCGCCGGTCATTTGATCACGGCACAAGGTCTGTTCATACCGCGTGAGAAGCGGGTTCTGGCAAAGTTGAACCGGACTTTCGCCGGCTTGAGAACTCGTCGCCTGCGATGTGGTCATCAGAAGAAGGGCAATCGAAATAAGCATAAGCAACGCGCCTTGCTCGCTGTCAGGTTTGAGAAAAAGTGCGAAGAAAAGCCTGCAGACCGGTCGCGCCCTGAACGGCCGAAGCCGGCGCGCGGCGCTGAAGGCCGCTTTCTGCGGCCGTGCGCAATTGACCGAGGGCGTAGACGATATCGGTCGTAATGAGTTCCACGCATTTCTTCGGCGTACCCGACTGCGGACGCGGGAACGCATTGGTCCAGGCGGCGATCTTCACCGAGATGCCGCACATCAGGTGGCCCAGCAGAAACTGAAACTCGCGGATACGCGATTGCAGGGTGTCCATAGGCACGGTCAACCCCTCGCCCCATAGGAGGTTGGCGAGTTGCTCGGAGGCATTGAGGCGCTTGGCGGTGCTTTTCATCAGTTGCGAAAAGTCCGCGTGAACGCGATCCAGGGCCGAGATCACGACGTGGCTGCGCTGAAAATGGGTCTTGAGAGACGCAATTGAGCCGAGGAACTCGTCGACCGATGGCTTGAGCGAAAAGTAAGTGTGTTGATAAAACGAAATCGCCAAGAAGGTGTCTGAGTAGTCTTCGAGAAATCGCGGCACCTGAAGCACCGGTATCTTCAGGCGGTCGGCCAAACGCTTGAGATGCTCCTCGGCGCGTTTCACATCCGGATCGCGAAACAAAAGGACCAGGTGTGAAAGGTCCATCGCGGCGTCGCTGTCAGATCCGTATACGTAACGCAGCAACGGGATGGTGAATTTGCGCATCTGCGCGTCGATGGCGCGTCCCACCTCGGGCGGCAAGGGCTCGCTGACAGCGACACTTACGCCGATATCGCGCAGCAAAAGCCTGACGCTGAAGATATCGAAGGTAGGCAGCATTGCGATATTTCGCAGGAGGCCGAGGTCCGGTCCGTCCTTATGGTTCAAGCCCAACATGGTCGCAACGGTGTCGACATACTGCTGGCCGCTGCCGCTTTTCTTGTCGCGATAAAGCTCGACCACGCTTTCGAACCTAGCGTTTTTCACCATCCGCGATCTACGCAGCATGGGGTGGGTGAGTGGGAGCGTATCAAGCGGCAGCGTGTGCAAGGTGCTCGTATAAGCGTCCGCGTCGGCGGGCAGGGGTGTCATCGTGGTGTGCTCACGATGAGGGGCGCTCGAGGTAGGCTCGCAAGCTGTCGCGGTCGACATCGCTTTCGAAAATCAGTGTCAGGACTTTGCGCGGGCCGAGGTCGCCGTCCTCCAAACCTTCAAGCTCCACGTGCACTGGATGCTTGCACTCCCGCGCAAGAACGGCCTCCAACTCTTCATAGGCCATCAGGGTTCTCAGCCGTAAGCGCGGTTTTTTCGTCATCTTCGTGTCCATCCATAGGCTCGCCCGCAGGAGGCACGGGCCGGCACGAGGGCAGAGGAAATGGTTCGCGCGATCTGAGCGGGCAAATCGCGCAGAAGAGCCCCACGGTCACGAACGTGGCGCAATGCAAGCGTTGCGCGCATCACCCAAATGGGTGATGAGCGATGAATAAACGGGAAATCAGATTTGGCCGGCGAGTGAGCGGAGGATGAGCGCCACAAGCTCAGTCTGACGGCTAGTGACCGTCTTCGTCATCACGGATTTGAGTTGCGTGCGCACGGTATTGAGCGTGACGCCGTGCGCGAGGGCAACTTCTTCGACCGTTAAACCGTTGACGAGGCCCGTGGCCAATAAGGCCTCGCTGGGGGTCAACCCATACAGGTCGGTCAACATATGGGTAATATCCACACGTTCACCGGCATCGCGGATGATGATGACGGCGGCGGGCTCGGACAGGGCGAACCCCTGGCGGGCGCGCAAAGGCGTGATCGTGACGCTGAGGGGGGGCTGGTGCTCAAATGGAAGCGAGAGCATCCCGGCGGGTGGATCGCCGCGTCCGGAGGCGGCATCGACCGCCGCTTCGATTAGTCGCATCATCCGGCAGTGCGCTGAAAGATGCGCCGCCGTAACCCTACCGGCGATAAGCGTGAGGGCGAGCGACCGCTCGAGGACCATTTCGCCGCGCGAATTGGCTGTGAGCAGGCGGCCGGCGCGGTCAACGACGAGCAGGGCCGTTGTCGAGCGTTCCAGGAAATCGCGGGCCGCCTGAAGTTCCAAAGACGCGCCCCCCACGGCCGTCTGGACACGGATCGCGTTCCGGACATGCGGCAGCAGGCGCGCCAGCAGCGACTTATCTTCCGCGCTGTAGGCACGGCTGGTTTTGTCGCGATGGACGGCGAAGATGGCCGAAGAATTGTTGGGAAGCTCAATCATCCCGCCGGCGAGGTAATGGATGCCGAGCGGCACAAAAAAGTCGCGATAGATTTCGGTTTCGACCCAAGCCGCGTCCGAAATAAGGTCAGAATTGGTCAGAATTTGATTGAGGCCCCGCGCGCTTGCGCGTTCGGCTAGGACGTCCTTGGCGTAATAGTAGGACCTGTATGCTTCGGCATCGTCGTCAGTGAAGTTAGATGTACGGGAAAGCACCTGCACGCCGGTTTTTGTACGGATTTGGATCGCCGCGCCGGTCGAATACATCGTGCTTGCCAACTGTCCGGCGATGGGCTCCCAAAGCGATGGCGTGAGCGCGGCGTCGTAGAGCGAGCAGATCAGAGCTTCCGGGCCCGAAGGTTCGAGCATCGCGAGGACTACCTGAGAATAAGAGTAAGTCACAATGTATTGTTGCGGCGCAATAAATGCAACATGCGGACAAGTGAAGAAGGTTTTCGCTTATCTAAAACGACCCAAGCTCTGTTCCATTTCCCGTCGGGCCGGTGCACGCTCTCGTCCTGCAGCCAGCGCCGACATAGGGGGAAGATTTATGGTCAGGCATTTCATCGTTTCAGGACTTCTATCGGCGCTTATGTGCACGACGGCTTTTGCGCAAACGAGCAAGGCAAGACCCGGGTTGCCGATCGACGCCTTAGCAGCAACGGTTTGGGTTGAAGAATTCGACGTTTCGCCCGATGCGAATCTGGTCGCCTATAAATCCGCGAAGAACGGCACCTACGATTTGTGGACCGCCGACACGCGCACTGGGGCGACAAAGCAGCTGACCAATTGGCCGGGCCGCGAAATGGCGCCCGAGTTCAGCCCCGACGGCAAGTGGATCGCCTTCGAGGTGGACTATCGCGGCGTGAACGTGCGCGACGTCTACATCATTCCCGCTGGGGGCGGCGAAGCCATTCAGGTGAGCAATCACCCTTTGAATGATGCGAACCCTATGTGGTCGCCCGACAGCAAGACGCTGTACTTCGTCACCGACATGTTTTTCCAAGGCTCGATTGCGGCCTATGACCTCGCGACGAAGCAGATTACGCGTGTAGGCCCGGGCGGCGGGAATGCCAGCCTCTCGCCGGACGGAAAGACATTCGTCTTCACGCGGAATTCGAAGCCGAACGACGACGATCAGAGCAACAACGACATTTACACGCTGCCTGTAAGCGGCGGCACGCCCAAGCTCATGACGCCCGAGACGTTCAACTGGCTTGATTCCGCGCCGCAGTGGTCGCCGGACTCCAAAAGCATCGCGTTTGTCTCGGACCGCAATGGTTTCAACAATGTCGGTGTGATCGACGCCGCCACGGGCCAGGCAAAGATGTTGCTGACGGAGAATGTCGAGCATAGCGAACCGCGCTGGTCGCCCGATGGCAAGTTCCTGAGCTTCACCAAAAACCTCAATTATCAGTACCATATCTTCCGCATGCCGGCGGCGGGCGGCCGTGCGCAACAACTCACCACCCGCGGTGGCGTGAACGGCGGCTCCTCTGCCACTGGACAAACCCGGGGTACGCACATGTGGAGCACCAAGGGCGACGAGATTTTCTTCTATCACTCCGATCCCACCATGACCGGGGATGTCTGGGCGATGAAGGCGGCGGGCGGATCTGAGCGCCAGATCACCAACCACCAGGATCCCGCGATCCGCGACGCGAACCTGTTCGTGTGGCCGGAATTCATGGAGTACACGAGCTTCGACGGACGCAAGGTCGCTGGGTTCGTTTATAAGCCGAAGGGCGCAAAGGCGGGTGACAAGCTGCCGTCGCTATTCTTCTTCCGCGCCAATTCCAACGGCCAGCATCCGCAGCAGTGGCACCCGTACATCCAGTACTTTGTCAGCCGCGGATACTTGGTATTCGCGCCGAATTTCCGGGGCTCGACCGGGCGGGGCAAGGAATACCGGCAGGCGGTGTTCACCCGGGGCGGCGCAGACGACATTAAAGACGCCTTCATCGGCATGGATCTGCTGGCGGGCCAGGGCTGGGTCGATCCGAAGCGCGTCGGCGCTTTCGGCGGTTCCACCGGAGGCTTCTTCACGACCGCCGCCGCGACGAAGGATCCGACCCGATTGAAAGCCGGTGTGGTGTGGTATGGCGCCACCGACCTTGTGACGCTGTCGACTTACGCGAGCATGGAGGGCTGGAACAAGTTCCTGATCGGCAAGACGCCGATGGAGAACCCGCAGAACTACTATGGCCGTTCGTTGATCTATCATGCCGATCGCGTGAAGACGCCGATGCTGTTCCTGTATGCGCAAGGCGATTCGGCGGCGCGCTTCCAGCAGATTGAACAGTACGGCATCCAGGCCGAGATTCACGGCAACTGGTATGACTGGGTGGTCTATGCCGAGGAGCCGCACGGTTGGTATCACTTCCGTCCCGACAGCACGAAAAAGATGCTCACGTCGATGAGCGCGATGTTCGACAAATTCGTGCTCGATGATGCTGGCGCGCCGGACGTAAAGGCCATAGCGGCTGAACAACGCAAAGGCATCAACGTGATTCGCAATCCGAATATCGAGTTATGGAACTCGCTCGCGAACGGTCAGCCGCCGGCGAAGGACGCTACTGCGCAGCCGCGTTAGCCGCTCACAAGACAAAATCCCCGGCTCACAAAAGCGCCGGGGATTTTTTTTGTCCGGCGCTGAATGAGAAGCTCGATAAGGGTGGCGAGCAGAGGCACTCCAACCGCACGAAGCTATTCCAAACGCCCGAATTTTTTGACAAAAACGGCAATTTGGGGCAGTCTCCTAAATGTACCGTGGGCCTAGAGAGCCCACCTCACCGAAAACCAAGCCCACCCAACCCGCCCGCCTCCAGCGCGCGGGTTTTCTTGTTTTCGGCTCCCTAAATCCGCCAATATTTTGAGAGGAAATCGAACATGGCTGGTTCACCGAACCGTGGAGTAAACTCGGAAATAAACTCCCGAGACACAAAAACGCCTACTGAGGCAGATCTCAATTTTGACCGACGTGGCCCGGGGCAGATTGTTACAGGAGTCCTAGATCCAATAGGCGGCATGTTTGCAATTGCGTCAGCGTTAGCAGCACAGGAAGCAACCAGAAAACGATATCCTGATGCAAGGGTGCCAGGGAGTGATCGCAACAATGAAGCAGATGCCTACAAACACACGACCTGGAACTATCTAATGTCAAAATCCATCGGTCCCGAGAGGGCTAAGATTATGGCTGATGCGTACGAAGTGGATGGCGTCAATCCGTCTTCGTTCAGCGAGAAAATCGGGTTTAGTAAAAATCCTCCCGGTGAGCGTCTAATGGACTTGTACAACAATGAAGTGGGACGCAACCTTCCGCCTCTTGGAGAAGAAGCAATTCAGCAGGCCATGAAAGAAGGCTATGTCCGCAAGAAGCCATTCTAGAGAGGTAGTCATGCAGCCCCTCGGCAAGAGTTCTCTTCAATTGCGAGATGGCATCATTGGATTATGCGAAAATTTACGACGTCTTGTTCCAGATGTGATCATCATCCTTTGCGCAATGGCGGCGCTTCTGTTCGGGATGGTGGTGTGGCTCATCTGGTCTTTGCGCGAGTTCTAATCGCTGCCGACGACTGTAGATTAAGGCGGCGCGATTTGCTCGCCGTCCCGCTGATCGCCGGTCCAAGTTCGGCATGAAAGTCTAGAACAATCTCATCCCGCGCATGGCTATAACTGGGATGGGCAAACCGTCGATTTTCGTGCGACCCTCGACACTTCAGGCCTGTCCATCGGGGGATGACTCATGTCTCGGAATTCCGTTCTCGCAGCGCTTCTTGTCGGCTCGGCGCTCACGCTGCCGGCCGCGTCCGCCTTCGCCACCACATCCGGCCAGCGGGCTCAAGCAACCGAAGGCGTCGATGCCCGCGCCAAGATGGTGCAGGAGATGGTCGACAGTATCTTCAGTTTCGCCGAGCCCGGCTTCCAGGAGGTGCGCACCTCGGCCTACATCACTGGTGTTCTGGAGAAAAACGGCTTTACCGTGACGCGGGGCGTTTCGGGCATTCCCACGGCTTGGACGGCGACCTGGGGCGATGGCGGCCCGCTGATCGCGCTGGGCAGCGACATCGATGGGTTGCTCGGGCTTTCGCAGTTTCCAGGATCGCCGCAGATCAAGCCGATGGTGGAAGGCGCGCCGGGGCATGGCGAAGGCCATAACTCCGGCATGCCGGTCGTCGTGGCTGCCGCGCTGGCGGCCAAGGACGTGATGGAGAAGAACAATATCAAAGGCCGGCTG
>CANJEU010000119.1 GCA_947473445.1 Fidelibacterota bacterium
GTTTCCGCGCGGCCGCGCGCCGTCGGGCCTGCCTATGCTTTGACGGCGTAGGGCGGGAAGCGATGGCCCTGGGGCGAGAGGGTGAAAATCTCGACACCCGTTTCCGTGACGGCAACAGTGTGTTCGAACTGCGCTGAGAGCGAACCGTCGCGGGTCATCGCGGTCCAGCCGTCGGCCAGAATGACCGCCTCACGCGCGCCGATATTGAGCATGGGTTCGATGGTGAAGAACATGCCCGGTTCGAGGCGCAAGTCGGTGCCGGGGCGTCCGTAGTGCAGCACTTGCGGGACGGTGTGCATGGTGCGGCCGATGCCGTGACCGGCGAAATCGCGCACGATGGAATAGCCGCGCTCTTCGGCGTAGCTTTGAATGGCGTGGCCGACATCGCCCAAAGTCGCGCCGGGGCGCACGGTGTTGATGCCGCGCATCATGGCGTCATAGGTCGTCTTCACGAGGTTGCGCGCGACGGGGCTGACCTTGCCCACAAAGAACATACGGCTTGAGTCGCCGAACCAGCCATCGACGATGGGCGTGACATCGATATTGATGATGTCGCCATCTTTCAGCACCCGGTCGCCCGGTACGCCGTGGCAGATCACTTCGTTGACGGAGGTGCAGATCGATTTCGGATACCCATGGAAGCCCAGCGGGCCGGGCGTCGCGCCGTGGGCGATATGGTAGTCGTGACAGATCTGGTCGATTTCACCGGTGGTGACGCCGGGCTTCACGAAATCGCCGATGTAATCGAGAATCTCGGCGGTGAAGCGGCCGGCCTTGCGCATGGCCGCGAAGGCGTCGGCGCCGTGAATCACGGGCTGCTGGGGCCGCTTGAGCATCGCGTTAAGCCGCGTAAGGCGGGCAGGTATAGCCCTTGGGCGAGAGCGTGAAGATCTCAACGCCCGTATCGGTCACACCGACCATATGTTCGAACTGCGCCGACAAAGACTTGTCGCGGGTCACCGCGGTCCAGCCGTCATCGAGAATTTTGGTGTCGTATTTACCAGCGTTGATCATGGGCTCGACCGTGAAAACCATGCCGGCTTCGAGCACCATGCCTTCGCCGGGATATCCGAAGTGCATGACGTTCGGCGCCTGATGGAAAACGCGGCCGATACCGTGGCCGCAGAAATCGCGCACCACCGAGAAACGATGAGATTCGGCGTAAGATTGAATGGCATGGCCGACGTCGCCGAGCGTCGCGCCCGGCTTGATGGCCGCGATGCCGCGCATCATCGCCTCGTAGGTCACTTCGACAAGGCGTCGCGCTTTGATCTTCACATCGCCGACATAGAACATGCGGCTGGAATCGCCAAACCATCCATCAAGAATGGGCGAGACGTCGATATTCACGATGTCGCCGTCGCGCAGGACCCTGTCGCCGGGGATGCCGTGGCAGACGACGTGGTTGATCGAGGTGCACACAGACTTCGGATAGCCGCGATAGTTCAGCGGACCTGGAATGGCGCCGTGCTTCACATGGAAGTCGTGCGCGATGGTGTTGATCTCGTCGGTGGTCACGCCCGGCTTCACATAGGGTGTGATGTAGTCGAGCATCTCGGCGGTCAGGCGGCCGGACCGGCGCAGGGCCGCGAAGGCCTCCGGGCCATGAAGTTCCACATCCTTGGGACGCTTGGTCGCTGCTTCTCTCATCGCGCTTTCTAACGGCTCGCCTGCTGACAGACCTTACATATGGCGCGAACGGGGTAAATCCAACGTCAACGCCGGGCGGCCCTTATACCATCGGGTTTGGCGGAGAACCTAGGCCCCGTGGCCGTGCGCCGCGTCCCACCGATTAACGAAAGAAAGTAAACAAACTCAAGTAGTTGACGCAGCGCTGCGCGCTACCTCCGGTCGCAGGACGGCGGCCGCGCCGCTCGATTTTGCGCCGGACGGGGCCGCTGGAGGTGACACGCGGCCAGGCTAAGCCCGTTACAGCACGAGTTTAACCGGACGGGCGACGGCCACGCCGACGGGGCTCACATCGCAGGCATAACCGATGGCTTCAACCCCGGCGGCAAGGGCGGTTCTAAGGCCTTTGTCGTAGGCGGGGTCGATGTCTGCGGCGATTGAGAGCTCATCGCAATCGGTGCGCTGCACCAGATAGAACATCACCGCCCGGGCGCCGGTCCTCACCATGTCGGCCATTTCCACCAGATGTTTGGCGCCGCGCGCGGTCACGGAATCGGGAAACTCGGCCCTGTGCGCGGGCGGAAATCCGCGGCGCATGGTGACGTTCTTGATCTCGACGTAACACGGCGGCCGGCCCAGGCTTTCGAGCAGGATGTCGATCCGTGAGTTCTTGCCGTACTTTTGCTCGCGCTTGAGGCTGTCGTAATCGGCGAGTTCCTTGATCTCGCCGGCGGCAATGGCCTCGGCGACGATGCGGTTGGGAAGGCCGGTGTTGATGCCGACCATCGCCCCGTTCACCTCGATGAGCTCCCAGGTGTAGCGCAGCTTGCGGGCGGGGTCGGCGGCGGGCGACAGCCACACTTTCGAGCCTGGCTCCTTCACCGACAGCATCGAGCCCGAGTTGGCGCAGTGGGCGAGCACGATCTCGCCTGAGGACAATTGGACGTCGGCGAGGAAGCGTTTGTAGCGCTGGAGGAGAACGCCTTCGATGAGCGGCGCGTGAAATTTCATGAGAGCTTTGGCGGACGCTGAAGGGGCGCGGCCTCACCCAACGAAACTTCATTCGTCTGCAGGGCATCGGCGAGCCGCGCCGCGGCGCTGCCCGGCCGCAACGGCTTCTGCTGCGAGGCGTGGGGCGCCCAAGCGGTCATGGTGATGATCTGGAACGTCGCCTGGATACGCCCGCGCGGGTCGGAATGACGCTCCGCATAGAGCGCGGCGGCGCGCAGGAATACATCGCGCCGTGTCGGGATTTTGCGGCGTTCGAGCACCGTGTTGGTTTCGCCCATGCCGCGCAGATCGGCCATCAGCTTGAACATATCGCTGTAGGTCACGGTGATCGTCTCGGCATCCACCACCGGAAGCGCGAAGCCGGCGCGCGAGAGAAGGTTTCCCGCATCGCGTACATCGGTGAAGGGCGAGACGCGCGGCGCGGCGCCGCCGGCGATTTCCATCTCCGCTTCAATAAGAACGCCGCGCAATTCTTTCAGCGTCTCGGTGCCGAAGAGCGTTGCGAGCAGGAGGCCGTCGGGTTTGAGCGCGAGGCGGATTTGCGCAAGCGCGCCGGGAAGATCGTTCACCCAGTGGAGCGAGAGATTGCTGAGCACGAGATCGAGCGACGAAGATGCGAGGGGCAGGATCTCTTCATCGGCGCAAAACGCCGGGCGACCGTTGGCGCCGCATGCCGCGCGCGCCATGGCGGGGGAAAAATCGGCCTGATAGAGCGCGCCGATCTTGGGCGAGGCTTGCAGGTCCTCGCCGAGGGCCCCGGCATGGCAGCCGAGATCAAGGGCGACAGGAAAGGTGCGCGTGACGTCGAGAAGGCGATCGGCCAAGCGCGCGGCGCTCTCGCGGATCAGGAAATCGGCGCTGGAAAAGCCACGCGCGGCGCGCTCGCGGTGTTGGCGCACGAGCTTCCGGTCAAAGACTTGCATCGCGTCGGTCATGTTCTGGCCGCCTAGTTCTGGCCGGTTGGGCGCGTTTTATGGCATTTTAAGCCGGATATCGAAAGCGGGGCGCGAAAGCGGGGCTCGAATGCAGGAGCGGGGCATGGGGGCGTTCAGTCGGTGGACGGAGACAAGCCTTGCAGCCGGACGGCTGCTGCTGAACGCCGTGCTGCCGCCCCAATGCCTGGCGTGCAGCGCGGTTGTCGACTCGCCCGGACATCTGTGCGGCGCCTGTTTCGCCCGATTCACTTTTATCACGCCGCCCCACTGCGGGATCTGCGGACTGCCGCTGGACCAGGCGGTGACCGACGACCTGATCTGCGGCGCCTGCGTCGTCGAGCGCCCTGCCTATGGCATGGCCCGTGCCGCCTTTGTCTACGACGCCCATAGCCGGCCGCTGGTGCTGAAGCTCAAACATGGCGATCGCACCGACATGGCGGTGCATCTGGCCAAGTGGTTGCAGCGCGCCGGCCGCGAGATGCTCGATGCGGCGGATGTCATCGTGCCCGTGCCGCTCCATCGCTGGCGGCTGTTGATGCGGGCGTACAATCAATCGGCGCTGCTGGCCCGCGCACTCGGACAGTTGGCCGGTAAGCCCGTGATCGCGGATGCGCTGACGCGCAGCAAGGCCACCGTGACGCAAGGCGGGCTCTCGCGCGCCGAGCGGCGGCGCAATGTGGCCAAGGCCTTTACCGTGGGCACGCCGGCCGATGTCGCGGGCAAACGTATTTTATTGGTGGACGATGTGCTCACCAGCGGCGCTACCGCAAACGCCTGCGCGGTGACGCTGTTCCACGCCGGCGCGACGGCCGTCGACGTGCTGGCGCTGGCGCGCGTGCCCAATCCGGCCGACGCGGCTTAGCTCCTCAGGAACGTTCCGCACGCCCGCGTGCGCAACGCAATTTCATCGTCGTCGAGATCTGGCGTCAGGCGGCAGATGACATCGCACTGCGCCTTGGTGCGCTTTTCGCCGGTCCAGGGCACGTAGATACGCGGCAGCGCGCTGGGGTTCATGGCGAGAAACGGGGCGATGCGTTTGAAGATTGAAAACAGAACGCTGAGCGCGCGCAGCTCGAGCGCGGCGACCTCGCTGTCCGGCGGAAGGTCGAACCATTCCGCGGCGACGATGGGGCCCGCATCCACCTTTGCGATCATCTCGTGCACGGTGACGCCGAAGATCTTGGCTCTCTCATAGATCGCAAAGACCGAGGGGAAGCGGCCCGGGCGATCGGGTGGTCCAGGATGGAAGTTATAGGAGGGGCCGGGGAAGGCGTTGAGGATCGCGGCCGGCACGATCACGGACGAGCAGAAGGAGATCAGGCGCGCGTTGACGAGCTTGTCCAGGGCTAGGGCGTCGAGGGCCGCCTTGTCAGGCACTATCGTTATTTGGAGCCGGGGGTTGAATTCGCGTAGGACATTCGCGAGCACATCCCCGTCCGCTTCCTGGGTCAAAAGCACGATCTGGGTGATTGTCAACGCAGGCTTCCGTTCCCATCTATGGTGTAGTCCAACTCTAGCGCAGGCCAGGAGCGCACCGGTGCCCCAGATCGAAATCTATACCTCGCCCTACTGCGGTTATTGTAGCCGCGCCAAGTCCCTGCTGAACAAAAAAGGCGTGGGATTTGAGGAAATTGACGTGACCCAGCACGAGGGCAAGCGCGCCGAGATGATGCAGCGGGCCGCAGGACGGCGGACAGTGCCCCAGATTTTCATCGACGGGACCCATGTGGGCGGATGCGATGACTTGTATGCACTTGATGCTGCGGGAGGACTCGATCCTATGCTAAAATCGGCGTCATGACGCAAACACAGCAGATCTTCAAAGCGGCCTGTATTCAGGTCAACGCGACCAACGACATGGCGGTCAATATCGCCGCCACGTCCAAGTTCACCCGCGAGGCTGTTGCGGCCGGCGCGAATTTCGTGCTGATGCCCGAGAACGTCTCGATGATGGAGTGGGGCCGGGACAATATCACCGCCAAAGCCATGGCGGAATCCGAGCACGCCGCGCTCAAGGCGTTCCGCGCCCTGGCGCAGGAGCTGCGCATCTGGCTGCACTGCGGCAGCTTCGCGGTGAAACTTCCAGACGGCAAAATCGCCAACCGTACTTATGTCGTTACGCCCGAAGGCAATGTGGCGGCGAAGTACGACAAGATTCATATGTTCGACGTCGACCTCGGCAACGGCGAAAAATATGTCGAGAGCGCGACGTTCAACGCGGGCAAACAAGCGACCACGGTCGACCTGCCGTGGGGCCGTCTCGGTCTTTCGATTTGCTACGATCTGCGCTTCCCGCACCTTTATCGGCACCTCGCGCAAACCGGCGCCGATTTCCTGACCGTGCCCGCGGCCTTCACGCAGCGGACCGGCGAAGCCCACTGGCATGTACTGCTGCGCGCGCGCGCCATCGAAACAGGCTGCTTCGTCTTTGCGCCGGCCCAGACAGGCACCCATGCCGGCGGACGCCAGACCTTCGGTCATTCGCTGATTATCAATCCATGGGGTGAAGTTCTGGCCGATGCTGGGACGGAGCCGGGGTTTGTGATCGCGTCTATCGATCCGGCGGAAGTGGCAAGTGCGCGGGGCCGCGTTCCGGCCATCGCCAAGGATACCAGCTTTGCACCGGCGACAGCCCCGGCGGCCGCGGCGCAATGATCCTTTACGATCTGGTGTGTCAACGCGAACACCGCTTTGAATCCTGGTTTCGCAATAGCAATGTCGTTGAAAAGCTGATTAAGGCCGGCGAAGTGTCGTGCCCGTCCTGCGGCAGCAAGAAAGTGCAGAAGGCGCCCATGGCGCCGCGCATCGCAAAGTCGGACGAACGACATCAGGCCGCGTCGGCCGAGCAGAGCGCGCTGGAAGCGGCGATGGAAAAAGCCAACGCCGCGTTGAGCGAACTGCGCCAGGTGATCGAAAAGAACTTCGACCACGTCGGCGATAAATTTCCCGATGAAGCGCGCCGCATTCACTACGGCGAAGCCAAGGAGCGCGGCATCTACGGCAATGCTTCGCCCGATGAGGCGAAGAAATTGCGGGAGGAGGGGATCGAGGTATATGCGATCCCGGGGAAACGGAAAACGGACGCTTAGACTTTTTATTCCTCCCCCTGAAAGGGGAGGCGCGGTGGGCCCCACCCGGGGCGGGGTAGTGTTTGTTTTTTGTGA
>CANJEU010000120.1 GCA_947473445.1 Fidelibacterota bacterium
GTCGTCCGTCGACATTTCCTTCGGGCCTTCGGCCGTCATGGTGCGCAGCTTACCCGCGGGCAAATTGTCGCCTGCTTGGATTGTCATGATGTCCTCGTCTGGGGCTTGAAGTGATAAGTGGTCGCGGGCGCTGACGTACAGCCCCGCGCCAAATGACGAGGCTACCCTAAGCAGTCCGGTCGAGATTTCCAAATGGTGATTTGCGCCAATATATAGGCGCCCTAGTTCGCGTAACTCGGCCGCATCACATATTCGCCGCCGCGGAACTCGCCGAAGTACGACGTCACTTCAGGGTGCTGCACCGGCTCGCCGGTTTCATCGGCCAGCAGGTTCTGCTGCGATACATACGCCACATAGGTGGTCTGCGCGTTTTCGGCCAGCAGGTGGTAGAACGGTTGGTCCTTATGCGGCCGCACATCCTCGGGGATCGACTCCCACCATTCCTCGGTATTGGCGAATTGCGGGTCGACGTCGAAGATCACGCCGCGGAATGGAAACAGCCGGTGGCGCACCACCTGGCCGATCTTGAATTTCGCTTGTCTTGGTTCCATCGCGGCACGCCGATCTATGAGCCCGTGCCCGCTCATCCTTGATGGGCCGGGCCTGCCAACAATAGGAATCCTAGAGGCCTGGGTCCAGTCCCCGCAGCCAATGCCTTGATAAATATAAGGTATACTGCTCAGGGCGGGCCGCGTGCCCCGTCCAGGCAACGCGGCCCCACCCGCGCTTTGCTATTTCCGCTGCATAGAGCTCGCGCCCTCGCCCAGGTAGGATGTGCGCGGGGAATGTGGGATCAAGCCATGAGCGCGGCGGGGAACGTCAGAGTATCGGCCGGAATGGTCACCGGAAACGGAGGGCCTCATGCTCCCACCGGCCATACCGCGCGCGCGCCCACGGCCGCCGAGCTCCAGGACCTTATGAACATCGGCTGCTGGGAGTGGGACGTCGGCGCCGACACCTTCGTCTGGAACGCCGGCATGTTCGCCATCTACGGCCTGAGCCCCCAAACATTTACCCCCACCAAACGCACGCTGCTCGACCGCATCGCACCGCAGGATATGCAGCGCGTGCGCGACATCTGGTGGAAGGACAGCGATGTTCCGCCCGCCGGCGCCCTCGAATGCGGCATCAAACGGCCTGACGGACAGCTGCGCCGCGTGCGTTACGTCTGGCACACCGTGCAAGCCAATGGTGCGGGTACCAAGGTCTTTGGCTTCGCCCAGGACATCACCGCCTTCAGCGCCGCCGAAACGGGCCTCGGGGCCGAGGATGCACACCTGCGGGGCATGGTCGAATGTTCGGCCGATTATATTTGGGAATATCGCGGCGCGGGTGATGGCGTCCTGACGGACGGCATGACGCTGGAAAGCCTCACGACGGCGTCGCGCGCGCCAGATGGCCAAGGGGGCGAGACTGAGGCCGGCGCCGGCAAGCCGGTGTTCGACGCGGCCAGCGATTATGATTTCAGCACGCTCGCGCAGATCATGGACGAGCGCGCCAATTTCCGCGACATGCTTGTGCCTATCGTCGACGGTCGCGGTGAGCCGCGCTGGATCAATCTCAGCGGCCATCCGCAATTCGACAGGGCAGGGGCCTACTGCGGCTACCGCGGCGTCGGCGCCGATGTCACCGACAGCATCCGCGAACGTTCCCTCGCCGACAGCCGCCGCCAGGCCGGCGCCGTGGGGCGCCTCGCCAGTGGCCTCGCCCACGAAATCAATAATCTGCTCCAACCCATCCTTATCTATTCCACCTTCGGCGCCGATGAAGCCAAGGCCCACGATAAACTGCGCCTCTACTTCTCGCGCATCACCCGTGCGGCGGAACGCGCGTCCTTCATCGTCAAGAACGTGCTCGCCTTTGCCCGTCGTACCCCGCCCCACCAGGAAGCTCTGAACGTCCCGGCCGTCGTGCGCGACACCATCGATCTCATGAGCGGCGCGGTAGGCGCGCAGACGAAAATCGAACTGACGTCCGCGGATGATAACCTCATCGCGCGCTGCGAACGCACGGGCCTTTCGCAGATCGTCACCAACCTCATCGCCAATGCGGCCGACGCCATGGCCGCCGCCTCGGTTGGTGGAGAGGGGCGCATCTTGGTGCGCATCGATTCCGTGACCATCACCACCGAGACGTCGAAAACAGCGCGCGTGGCCCCGGGGCGCTACGGCCGCATCACGGTCGAAGATACGGGCCCGGGCATTTCGCCCGAGGTCATCGGCAAAATCTTCGATCCCTTCTTCACCACCAAGCCCCAAGGCAAAGGCACCGGTCTTGGCCTGGCCGTGGTTGCCGGCATCGCCAAAAGTTGGGGCGGCAGCGCCACCGTCGAAAGCACTCCCGGCCAGGGCAGCACGTTTAGAGTCTACCTGCCTACCACCGCCCGCGAACTTCAGGCGGCTCAGTAGGCCGAGGCGCGCGGTCAACCATACTTTCTTGTGTCATTCCCGGAACAAGTCCGGGCATGACAGTTAGGGTTCCTGACCGGCGTCACCCCACAAGCCTGACTTACCACGTCGTGCCGTCGAAGATGCGAAGGCGGGTTCTACTTTCTCCAAAATCCGCATACTGTCGCGCCACGTGATGAACCGCGCACCGGGACAGCCGGAGAGGGATATGCTCGAAACGACGCCGGCCCCCGAACGCAACATCGTCTTCTTTCGCGCGGTCGGGACATTGACAGAAGCCGACTATGCCGAGGTCTTCTCGCCCGCCATGGGCGCGGTCCTGGCCGAACATTCCCAGTTCCGCCTCTATTGCGACCTCTCGCGCTTGCTCGATTGGGACGAAAGCTCACGCTGGGAGACGGGGGCGATTCTCGCCAGCAATGCCCACCGCTGCGAACGGGCGGCCATCGTCGGCGGTCCGTCTTGGGCTGGCCTTGCCCTCATGCTGCGCGACGCCCTTCCGCCCGGCCACTACGAGTTTTTCACCAAGGGTCATCAGGCCGAAGCCCTCACCTGGATTCGCACACCCGCCTGATTTTCTTACATTCTTGCCTGATTCATCCGCGAGTTGATCGGGCCTGCCCGTCCTACACGCGTTGCTCCATGTCGTTCTTCCATGCGCGATAAGTGGAACCACGAATTGTTTGGTTAACCTGGACGACTTATAACTGAGCTTCTTCTGGGGACCCTAAAACCGCGAGTTGCGAAACGGTTGGACGCTGCTTTGGGCAAGGGAATGAGTGAGCACAATAAAACAGTCGATATTTTGGTGATGCGTGCCGCGGCCGAGATTCGGAAGGCCGCCGAGCTCGACAAGAAACGCGCCACCGAATTGGGGGGCGTGGCCGACTATCTGGAAAGCATCGTCTACGAAACCGAGCTCGGATACGGCGAGCCGCTCTTCCCGGAAACCGTCGCGCCCGAGACGATCCCAGAAGATGAAATCAAGAAAATGATGAAACCCTTCAAGGTGCGGCTCACGCGCTAACCAGCGCTGTGAGACGACAGATGGGTCCTCTCCTCACACCCCCCCCCGGTTTTCCGCCTGCCGCGCCCTCGCCCGAGGAACGCGCGGGCGCTGACGCGTTCATCGCCGCGCTTCCCGCCGCGGCCATCATCATAAATGCTAGCGAACTTGTCATCGCGGCCAATACGCGCGCCGAGAGCATTCTTGGTTGCACGGCCGCGGCCGCCGTGGGGCGGCCGCTGGCCGCGCCCTACAAACTCTTCCTTGAACGCGCGCGCCGCGCCGCAGGCAATGAGTCCACCAACTTCGTCCAGCCCTTCGGTCTTGGCTGGTACATGATTTATTGTTTTCCGTTGCCCGCGGGACAAGGGGCCGGCGCCGGCGAACCTTCGGCCGTGATCGCGGCGTTCGATATCACCGCCATGAAACACGCCGAGTTCGAAATCCGCGAAAGCGAAGCGCGCCTCGAAGAGGCCACCCGTATCGCCCAGATCGGCACCTATAAAATTCTGTGGCAGACCGCATCCGTCCAATGGTCGCCGCATATGTACGTCATCCATGGGGTGTCGCCCGATGGGCTTACCCACGGCTTTGGAAAGTATCGAGGCCTTGTCCATCCCGAGGACCGCGAGACCTACGAACGCATCTTCGCCGATCAGATGGACGGCAAAGCGGTGCGGGCGGCCGAATACCGCATCATTCGCGCCGATGGGTCGATGCGCTGGCTGCGCTTCGATGCGCGCGTCCTGTTCGACGCCGACGGCGAATCCTATGCGTCCTTCGGCACTTGTCAGGACGTCACCGAAAGCAAGCAGCGCGAACACGAACTCAAACAGCTCCTGCGGCGCAACGCGATTCTGTACGAAGCCCTGGACGCCTCGCCGATCGGCGTCGCCGTTGTCACCACCGACCGCGGGCGCCCGGAATTCTTCTATGCCAACGCTGAGTTCGAGCGGCTCACCGGCTACAACACCTTCGCCCTACATGAAAACGGTATCGCCAGCCTGCGCGTGCCACAGGAAAGCGGCGACGGCTGGGATGCGGTTCTGCGCAACTTCGCGACATCCTCCAGCGGCGCCTTCGAACTCACGTGCCGGCGCCGGGATGGGGAAACGTTCCTCGCTCAAGCCGAGATCGCTCCGGTCAGCGATTATCCAGGCCGCGAGGCCAGCATATTCGTGCTCAACTTGCGCGACGTGACGCTCGACCGTCAGCGCGCAGGTCAACTTCTGCAGTCGCAGAAAATGGAAGCGCTCGGCCAGCTGTCCGGGGGTGTCGCGCACGAGATCAACAATCTCCTCCAGCCAATCCTTGCGCTCTCGGACCTCGGGCAGGATTTCGTCGATACCGATCCCGGCAAGGTCAGGAAGTATTTGGAGGTCATTGCCTCCAGCGCGCGCAAAGCGCGCGACGTGGTGCGTCAGGTTTTGACGTTTGCGCGGCGCGACACGCCCCAGCTTGGCGCGCACAGCATCACCGGACTAGTCGCCGAAGCCCTCAACCTCATGCAAAGCGGACTGCCGCCCGGCATCGTGCTTGAACAGGATCTGCACGCCGACGATGTCATCGTACTTGTGAACCTGACCCAGGTGTCACAAGTCGTCCTTAATCTCGTCTCCAACGCCGCCGACGCCATGAACGGCCACGGCCGCGTCCTGGTGAAGCTCTCCAAGGTCGATCTCGACCCCACGCACGCCGCGGCGCTGACCCTCGCGCCGGGCTGTTGGGTCGAGCTGAGCGTCGCCGACCACGGCTGCGGGATGGACGCCTACACCCTCTCGCGCATCCTAGAACCCTTCTACACGACCAAGGTCGCGGGCAAAGGCACAGGGCTCGGTCTGTCCGTTGTGTACAGCATTGTCACAGGTTGGGGCGGCACACTTAAGGTTGAGAGCGAAGTTGATCAGGGAACGAAGGCAATGATATACATCCCTACCGCTTCAGCCCCGCACACCGCGTCAATTTCGCACTAACTTCCCACCTTGGTATTGGCATCCACACATGGCGCATATCCTGCTCGTCGAGGATTCCTCCGAGGTTAGTCTCTCGGTTCGCGAGATACTCGCCTCCTCCGGCCATACGGTTGAGGATGCGGCCTCAGGCAAGGAAGCGCTCAAGAAGCTCAAGGCGTCCCGTTTCGACGCTATCGTCTCGGATATCTGGATGCCCGAGATGGACGGCATCGCTCTCCTCAAGGAAATCCGCGGCGCTGGCAACGAAATCCCGGTCGTCGTGATCTCGGGCGGCGCCCCGAACGCCCCGCTCACTTACACTGCCCCCTTGGCCGCCACCTTCGGCGCCAACATGGTCGTGTACAAACCCTTCGAACGCGCCGAACTCCTCAAGGCCGTCGACAACGTTCTGTCGACATAATGAATCCGCGCCAAGGCGCGGACGGCATTTTTTCTGCTCGCCTTAGGCAAGCCTAGGGCTCGAAGCACTCTATCGGGGGGCGGAAGAAAATCGCCAATAGCACGCCGATTCGCGCCATGCACATCCCCGATTTTTTGAATCATTAAATTCACACGCGTCCCAAATATCGCTCGACGAAAAATCGGGGCACGGCGCATTCTGATGCGAAGGTCGGTCGCGCAAGCGGTGCGCCTTTGCGCTCTTTGACATTGTGAATCCCGAAAGAAGGCGGACCGTCCCGGCGCATAACTGCCGCGCTAAAACACCGAAGTGTCGCAAGGTGTCGCCTGTCGCCACGGTCGCCTGCGCGGACCCATAGGCATGCACGCGACGCAGGACTTGATGATGGTGATGAGAAAGGACGAGAGAGAGAAGGAAACGCGCTCTACAGCTTAATCAGCTGGCGGAGCACCTTCTCCATATTCACGGCCAGCGCCCAACGCTCTTCCTGCGTCAGCGTCTCAAGCGCGCGGCTCAGCTGTTGCAGCGGATCGCCGCGCAGAAGGCTCTCGCCTTCGTCGGTCAGCACCAGACGATGCACGCGGCGGTCCTGCTTATCGCCGACACGGCGCAGGTAACCCTTGCGCACCAGAGCCGCGACCGTCTGCGACGCCGTGCCTTTGGTGGTGCGCTGGAATTGTGCGAAGCCGGTCACTGTGCGCCGTTCGACCGTAGCTTCGTCGAAATAGCGCATCGCCGCCCATTGGGCAGGATTGAGCCCAGGCGTGTAACCAAGATTATATGCGGCCTTGCCCACCTGTTCGATCAGGCGCGCTAAGCCCCGCGTTGAAAGCTTAGGGTCGCTACGCACGATTATAATTTTTTACGCTGACAAATATTCCCTTTGACCGGGCAATATATCCGTTCAAGGTCTCAAGACGAAGCAAATTGCTTCA
>CANJEU010000121.1 GCA_947473445.1 Fidelibacterota bacterium
AGAAGGAGAAGGGAGACAAGCGCGAGCGTTCGCATCGGCTTGGTTCTCATCGTTTGATTCTCATCGGGCGGGTGTTCTCACAAGTTATCCACAGGTGTTTGCATATTTGGGGCCCGCATCGGCAGATTTCCACAACATTTAGGTGTCCCGCCGTTGACCGCCTCCGGCGAATCAGCCCACACTCCCTGCACCTTATCCCCCCGTGGAAGAGATCGGCTTTTCATGTTGGCCGGCGCCGAAGGAGCAACCGCCTCCGGAAACTCTCAGGCAAAAGGACCGCGGGGGATTGGTACTCTGGAAAGCAGGTCCGCATTTCGCGCGGCCTCACCGAAGATGTAAGCCGTTGCGTTCGCTCCGTTTGAGGGCGGGCGCGAGTTCCGGTGATTCTTTCAGGTATTTCCGACAGAGGGGGGCGCGGCGACAGACGGACTCTGAGTCCGGCTCAAGCGGCAGCGCCTTGAACCCTTTTTGGAGAACCTGAGTGGCAGATTCCTCCCAGCCCCTCAAATTCACGCCGCTCGATGCCCTGCATATTTCGCTGGGCGCGAAGATGGTGCCGTTCGCGGGTTACAGCATGCCGGTGCAATATCCGCTCGGCGTGTTGAAAGAACATATCCACACGCGCACAGCGGCCGGCCTGTTCGATGTTTCGCATATGGGCCAGGGCGAGCTAAGCGGCGCGGACGTCGCGGCGGCGCTCGAAACCCTGGTGCCGGGCGATCTGCAGGGACTGAAACCCGGCCAGATCCGCTACACCGTTCTGCTGAACGACGAGGGCGGCATCCTTGACGATTTGATGGTGACGCGTCCGGCCGAGGCCGAAAAAGAAGACACGCTGTATCTCGTGGTCAACGCCGCCTGCAAGGATCAGGACTTTGCCCATATCGCGGCCAAGCTCGCCTCGCGCGCCAAACTCGTGCGTTTCGAAGATGCCGCGCTGCTCGCGCTGCAAGGGCCTTCGGCCGCTGTGGTGCTCGCGCGTTTCATTCCCGCGGCCGCGGCCATGGGCTTCATGACAAGCCACACCGTCACCTTTGAAGGCACACCCATACGTCTTTTCCGCTCGGGTTATACCGGCGAGGACGGTTATGAGATTTCCATTCCCGCCGCAAAGGCCGAACACCTCGCGCGCACGCTTCTCGGGCAACCTGAAGTCGCCGCGATCGGTCTCGGCGCACGCGATTCACTGCGCCTCGAGGCCGGGCTTTGCCTGTATGGGAACGACATCGACACCACGACGACGCCGGTTGAAGCGGGCCTGTCGTGGGTCATCGGCAAGCGTCGGCGCACTGAAGGCGGTTTCCCCGGCGCGGAGAAGATTCTGCGTCAGCTGAAAGAGGGCGCGCCGAAAGCCCGCGTCGGCGTTCAGCCGTTGGGCAAAGCGCCCGCGCGCGCACACACCGAAATCCAGGATGCGAACGGAACGAAGATCGGCGAGATCACCTCGGGCGGCTTCGGTCCCTCGGTGAACGCGCCTGTTGCCATGGGCTACGTGGACGCGCGTTTCAAAGCACCGGGGACAAAGATCAATCTGATGGTGCGCGGTCAGGCTCTGCCGGCCGAAGTGGCGCAGATGCCATTCGCACCGCATCGCTACAACAAAAGCTAAGGGGATAGGGGAGAGCCATGAGCCTGCATTTCACCAAGGACCACGAGTGGATCAGCGTCGACGGTAAAGTCGGCACGGTCGGCATCACGCAATACGCCCAAGCGCAATTGGGCGACATCGTGTTCGTGGAAGTGCCCGCGGGCGGTAAAGCGTTGAAGGCCGGCGGCGAAGCCGCGGTCGTCGAATCCGTGAAAGCGGCCAGTGAAGTTTATTCGCCGGTGTCGGGCACCGTGAAGGAAGGCAACGCCGCGCTTCCCGATGCGCCCCAGATCGTGAACGAAGATCCGCAAGGCGCGGGCTGGTTCTTCAAGATCGAACTTGCCGATGCGGGCGAGCTGAGCGGCCTGATGGATGAAGCGGCGTATGCGAAATACTTGGCGGAGCTGAGCGCTTAAGTTTTTTCCTCCCCCTCAAAGGGGGAGGTCAGGAGGGGGTCGTTTTTTTTGTTTTCTGGCGCACCAACGGAAAACAACAAACGACCCCTCCCCGCGGGGATTACAGCGATGCCGCTTGAAGGCAACGCGTAAAAGCCAGGCGGAGTGTCTACCGCGCCTCCCCTTTCAGGGGAGAGCATAAACTAAGAACGAGGACCGGACACGATGCGTTATCTACCCCTCTCCGAAACCAACCGCCGCGACATGCTCGCGCAGATTGGCGTTTCGAGCGTTGATGAGCTGTTCCGCGATCTGCCGAAGAAGGCGCTTGCCGCCGCTTCGTTCAATCTGCCGAACACCATGAGCGAGATCGAGGTGGAGCGGGCGCTGGGCGTCATGGCCGCGAAGAATATGAACTGCGCGGCGGCGCCGGCGTTCCTGGGGTGCGGCAACTACCGGCACCATACGCCGGCCTCGCTCGACTACATCATCCAGCGCGGCGAGTTCCTGACGGCCTATACGCCGTATCAGCCTGAAATCGCCCAAGGCACGCTGCAGGCGATCTTTGAATTCCAGACCCAGGTTGCGCTAATCACCGGCATGGAAGTGGCCAACGCCTCCATGTACGACGGCGCGACGGCCTGTGCCGAAGCGGTCGCCATGGCCTGCCGCGTCACCAAACGTTCGCATGCGCTCGTCTCGGGCCGGGTGCATCCGCACTACCGCGATGTGACGCAGACGCAGATGAAGTTCCTGGACGTCGAGGTCGAGTGCCTCGCGCCCGATCCTTACGCGGTTGAAGATCTGATCGGCCGCATCACGCCGGACCTGGCCTGCGTCGTCGTGCAGACGCCCGGCTTCTTCGGCCATCTGACCGATTACACGACGTTGGGCGAAGCGTGCCACAAGGCCGGCGTGCTGCTGGTGGTGTGCGTGACCGAACCGGTGTCGCTCGGCCTTGTGAAGTCGCCCGGCGAGATGGGCGCCGATATCGTGGTGGGCGAAGGCCAATCGCTGGCCGGCCCCATGACCTTCGGCGGGCCCGGTGTCGGCCTTTTCGCAACGCGCGAGAAATTCCTGCGCCAGATGCCCGGACGCCTGTGCGGCGAGACGACGGATGAGGACGGCCGCCGCGGTTGGGTGCTGACCCTGTCCACGCGCGAGCAACATATCCGCCGCGAGAAGGCGACCTCGAATATCTGCACCAACTCGGGCCTCATCGCGCTGGCGTTCTCGGTGCATATGACGCTGCTGGGCGACGCGGGCTTCCAGCGCCTGGCCGAACTCAATCACGCGACCGCCTGTCAGCTTGCCGACAAACTCGAAGCGGTGAAGGGCGTGAAGCTGGTGCCGTCGGCTTTCTTCAACGAGTTCACCCTCGCGCTGCCAAAACCGGCGGCGGAGGTGGTGGAGGCGCTGGCGAAAAAAGGTGTGCTGGGCGGCGTGCCGGCCTCGCGCTTCTATCCGACCTACCCCGAGCTTGCGAATCTGTTGATCGTCGCGGCGACGGAAACCAACAGCGCGGATGACCAGATCAAATTTGTCAAAGCGCTGACGGAGGTGCTGTCATGACCCGTCCCACCACCGCGAGCGGCCATAAGGGCCTGCAGTTCGAACAGAACCTGATTTTTGAGCAGAACACACCGGGCGCTACCGCCGTCGATCTGCCGCCGGTGCCGGTGGCGAAGCAGCGCCTGGGGGAAGTGAAGCGTCATACGCCCGTCGGCCTGCCGGGCATGTCCGAGCCCGAAGTGGTGCGCCACTACACGCGCCTTTCGCAAAAGAACTATTCGATCGATTCAGGTTTCTATCCGCTGGGGTCGTGCACCATGAAGCACAACCCGCGCCTCAACGAGAAAATGGCGCGCCTGCCGGGCTTTGCCGAAATCCATCCGTTCCAGCCGGTGTCGACCGCGCAAGGCGCGATGGAGTTGATCGACACCTGCGCCCACTGGCTGCTTGAACTGACCGGCATGTCGGCGGTGGCCATGTCGCCGGCCGCCGGCGCGCACGGCGAGTTCTGCGGCCTCATGTGTATCCATGCTGCCCATGACGCGAACGGCCAGGCGCAGCGCAAGGTCATCATCGTTCCGGAATCGGCTCACGGCACCAATCCCGCCACCGCGGCCTTGTGCGGCTATACGGTGGAATCGATCCCCGCCAATGCCGATGGCCGGGTCGATATCGCTGTCCTGCGCGCCAAGCTCGCCGAACACGGCGATACGGTCGCGGCGGTGATGATCACCAATCCCAATACCTGCGGTCTGTTCGAGCGCGAATGCATCGAGATCGCCGACGCGGTGCATGCGGCCGGCGCCTTCTTCTATATGGATGGGGCCAACTTCAACGCCATCGTCGGCCGCCTGCGCATCGCCGATCTCGGCGTCGACGCCATGCATATCAATTTGCACAAAACCTTCTCGACCCCGCACGGCGGCGGCGGTCCGGGCGCCGGGCCAACGGTACTGTCTGCCAAGCTTGCGCCGTTCGCGCCGGTGCCGATGGTTGTGAAATCCGGTGAGGGTTACACCGTCGAGGAACACGCCGGTTTTGGCGTGGCCAAACAGGCCCTCGGCCGCATGAAGGGTTACCACGGCCAGTTCGGCGTATTCGTAAGGGCCCTCTCGTACATGATGAGCATGGGCGCCGATGGCTTGAAGCAAGCTTCGGGCGACGCGGTACTGAACGCCAACTATCTGATGGCGCGCTTGTCGGCCGAGTTGACGCCGGCGTTCGCGGGCCCTTGCATGCACGAATGCGTGTTCGACGACCGCTTCCTGAAAGGCACGGGCGTCACCACGCTTGATATCGCCAAGGCGCTGATCGACGAAGGCTTCCATCCGCCGACGATATATTTCCCCTTGGTCGTGCACGGCGCGCTATTGATCGAACCGACCGAGACCGAAAGCAAGCAAGCGCTCGACCAGTTCGTGACCTCAATGCTTTCACTGGCGCGCAAGGCCAAGGAAGGCCGCGCAGCGGAGTTCCAGGCCGCACCGCAGCTCAGCCCGCGGCGCCGGCTGGATGAAACCAAAGCCGCACGCCGTCCGATCCTGCGCTGGACGCCGCCCGCGAGCGACAAGGCGCAGCAGGCGGCGGAGTAAGCACGCGATCCATCTTGTTGGTCATCCTGGGCGAAGCCCAGGATCCAGAGTTCCGAACTCTGGTGTTGGTGTTTTGCTGCTCTGGACCCTGGGCTTCGCCTAGGGTGACCAAAAGTAAGTGGTCGGGCAGTGCACGCCAATTAGCGCTTCGTGTTACAATATTCCCAGCTATCCCCCGCCGCGAGTTCTTGGAGACCCTCCACGTATCGTCGTAGCCTTGATCAAGTGCTCCCCATGGAAAGGATGCCGATCATGATGCGACGCGCCGCGCCCGCGCTTTTTGCGCTCGCCCTTTTTGCTCTCGTTGTGCCCACCGGCGCCCAGGCCATGCGGCCGGTCGCGTTTGCCGAACAGGCGCCCGCGAGCGGCGCGCTGGTGCTGCCGCTTGCAAGTGCCGAGGACCTGGACGTCCGCGGCGCCGTGCTTGATGCCGCCACGCGCGCGGCCGTCGGGCGCGCGCTGACATCGGCCGAATTCAAATTCCGCACCGGAGACACGCTGACGCTGCGCGGCCTTGGCGTCTGGACGCAAATCATTGTGGTCGGCGCGGCGGGCGACGAACCCGAGAGCGTACGGCTCCAGGACATCGGCGGCTTCGCCGCGCGCGCCAGCGCCCGCGAGAACGGACCCGTCGCCTTGATCGCGGGCGGTCTTGGCGCGGATGCCGGCGCGCCGATCGCGCTCGGGATCGGCGCGCGCCTCGGCAGCTATCGCTTCGAGCGCTACAAAGCGAGCAGCACCGACAAGCCGCGTCAGCCGGGCCATGACGCGCCGCTCACCATCGTCACCGCCTTCGCGCGCGACGCCGGCGCGCGCTGGGGCGCCGAGGGCCAGGCGCTGGCCGACGCGGTTTATTTCGCGCGCGATCTCATCACCGAACCGGCCAATGTCATTTATCCCGAGGCGTTCGTCGCGCGCACGCGCGAGGCGTTCGGCGGGATCAAAGGCGTGACCATCGAGGCGCTAGACGTGCCGCAGATGGAAAAGCTGGGCATGAATGCGATCCTGTCGGTCGGCCAAGGCTCGGTGCGCCCGCCACGGCTGCTGATCGTCGAATACAAAGGCCCGGGCGCTCCGGCGCGCGGCCCGATCGCCCTGGCCGGCAAGGGCATCACCTTTGATTCCGGCGGCATCTCGATCAAGCCGGCCGGAAACATGTGGCGCATGAAGGGCGATATGGCCGGCGCCGCCGGCGTGGTGGCCACCGTGCTCAGCCTTGCCCGCAGCAACGCGCCGGTTCATGTCGTCGCGCTCGCGGCGCTGGCCGAGAATATGCCCGGCGGCAGCGCGGCGCGGCCCGGCCCGGCGATGTGATCAAGGCCTACAACGGCAAGACCATCGAACGCCTGAACACCGACGCGGAAGGCCGGATCGTGCTGGCTGATGCGGTCGCCTATGCCGAACAGCGTTTCCGCCCGGCCGCCATCGTCGATGTGGCGACGCTGACCGGCGCCATCGTCACGGCGCTCGGATCGGACTACACCGGCCTGTTCTCACGCGACGAAAGCCTTGCCGCGCAGCTGCTTTCAACCGGGACGGCGGCGGGCGAGCCCTTGTGGCGCATGCCGCTGCATAAGGGCTATGCCAAGGCCATAGAATCGCCGATCGGCGATATCCGGGACATCGGCGAC
>CANJEU010000122.1 GCA_947473445.1 Fidelibacterota bacterium
CACGCCACAGCACCGGCGCATATTCCGGGTGCGGCTCATCGCGCGTTCCAAGTGCGTTCGTTAACCACGCCGCGCGTTCCTCGGCCCGTTGCCGGCGCGCCGCGCCCATTTCAGGAAAGCCGCTCGCGATCACCCAGGCCTTGCATTCCTTATGATCGAACGCGGCGATGACGTCATACAGGCCCACCATCATATCAAAGGGCAGGGGCGTGGTTTTCGGCGCGGGCAACTTTTCAAGCAGCCCGCCCAGCTCGTATGAGAAGAACCCAATCGCGCCGCCGCGGAACGGGACGGGCGCGCGCGGCGCCCAGGCGAACATCTTCAATGCGCCCGCAAGCGCATCGAACGCTTGATCCGCCCCGGGGACGCCATCGACGGCTGTGCGCCAGGGATAAGATGTCGTCGTGATCAGGCGGAACGGATCGGCGGCGATATAGGAGTATCGCCCTTGTTCATCTTCCTCGGCGCTGTCGAGCAGCACCGCATGCGCGCGCGCCGCAAGCGGTGCGAAGGCGCTGACGGGATCACGATAGGCAATCTCGGTGATGACCGCGAAGTCGGGCAAGGAGACTATGTGGCCAGAACGCGATCAGGCAGCACGCGGTCGGGCGGCGTGTGGCCGTCGCTGAACGCCCGGATATTGATGAGCACCTTCTCACCCATATTGATGCGGCCTTCGATAGTGGCCGAACCCATATGCGGCAGCAGCGTCACATTGTTCATCGCCAGCAACTTCGGGTTCACCGCTGGCTCGTTTTCGAAGACATCCAGGCCCGCGCCCGCGAGGTCGCCCGCCGCCAACATGCGGATCAGCGCTTCTTCATCGACGATTTCACCGCGCGCGGTGTTGATCAGATACGCGCTCGGTTTCATCAGTTTAAGGCGCCGTTCCGACAACAGATGGAACGTCGCGGGCGTATGCGGGCAGTGGATCGAAATCACGTCCATGCGCGCCAGCATCTGGTCGAGGCTTTCCCAATATGTCGCCTCGACTTCGGCTTCGAGCTCGGGGCGCAGGCGGCGGCGATTGTGATAATGCACGGCCATGCCGAAGCCCTTGGCGCGGCGCGCGACCGCGGCGCCGATGCGGCCCATGCCGATGATGCCAAGGCGCTTGCCGAAAATCCGGTGACCGAGCATGTGGGTCGGACTCCATCCCTTGAAGGCGCCGGTTTGAATCATCTGCGCGCCTTCCACGATCCGCCGGGGCACCGCCACGATCAGCGCCATGGCCATGTCGGCGGTGTCCTCTGTCAGCACGCCTGGCGTGTTCGTCACAAGGATGCCCTTCGCGCGGGCACTCGCCACGTCGATATGGTCTATCCCGTTGCCGAAATTGGCGATCAGCTTCAGGCGCGGACCGGCCTTGGCGATCATTGCGGCGTCGATATGGTTGGTGAGGTTGGGGACCAGGACGTCGCAGCTGCCCATGGCCGCGACCAATTCGTCCTGACTGAAAGGATGATCGTCGACATTCAGGCGGACGTCGAACAGCTCCATCATCCGCGTCTCGACGACATCGGGGAGTTTTCGGGTGACGACGACTGTCGGCTTCGGGCGCGTCATCTCGGGCCTAGATGGAAATGTTAAGTAGGCGTACCAGCCGCGTTTCGCGTTGTCTAGGCAGGCCCTACTCTTGTCACCTTCGGAAAATACAGGCACAAAACAGCGTGTTAGAGATAAGTGAGGCGGCCCCCTTGACGCGTTGGCTTTTGGTTTGTCTGGCGATGGTCTGCGCAGGACCGGCGGTGGCCGCCGAGCCGGCCGAACCGGCGGATGCGCCTAATGAACAAGCCGCCGGAAAACCCGACGGGTTACCGCTCCCGCGCTTTGTGTCGTTACGCGCCTCGTCGGTGAACTTGCGCCTGGGGCCCAGCGCCCGCTACCCCATCGAATGGATTTATGTGCGGCGCAATCTGCCGGTCGAAATCATCGCCGAGTTCGATACTTGGCGGCGCATCAAAGACCCCGCGGGCACCGAAGGCTGGGTCCACTCCACCATGCTCTCGGGAAGGCGGACCGCGGTGGTGACCGGCGAGAACCGTCCGCTCATGCGCACACCCGATGAGAAAGCCGAGCTCGCCGCAACACTCGAGCCCGGCGTCGTCGTGTCGGTCGAGCGCTGTCCGCAAGGCCAGAGTCTATGTCAGGTCGAAGCAAACGGCATCAAGGGCTGGTTGAAGCGCGACGCCTTGTGGGGCGTCTATCCCAGCGAAGTGATCGATTAACTAGGCGAAGTCACTCGCGAGGGACGCGCGGCTTTCTTCCGAGAGCCGGGTGAGGTGCCCGTATTTCGCGTGCGTGATTTCAAGCATCGCTTGTGTGCCGGGTGTCTTGAACGCCGTGATCTGTTCGGGGTTGAACGTAAAGTGCAGGAAATGCACCGACGAGGTTTTCCCCTCCGGCGTCGTGCGTTCCATATCGTCCTCCGGCACCGCCGTCACCGTGTGGCCCGCGAACGTCAGACTCACCATGGTTTCGATATGGCCAAGACTGGCCAGCGTGCGGCGGCGCACGCCTTCATCCTCAATCTCGATCATCATGGTGGCGACCAGCTCCTGACCCTGCGGGATCAGCGGATTGTAAGCGGCGAGTTCGCCTTCGATCTGATCGTCGCCTCCGCGCTCGATGTGCAGCATCTCCTGCACCTGCGCCCACATCGTGTCGTAACTCTCGAAGTACAGCGTCACATGCGGCCCAACGTGCAAGCGGCGCAACCGCTTCACCTCCACCAGCTTGCGGCGGTGTTCGACACGGATCTTTCCATATTGGGACATCGGCATGATGTCCGCGGGCGTGATGACGCGATTTTCTTTCGACATTTATAATCCGTAGGCTTGCGCAAGAAGTTCGATGGGATGAAATGCACGCGGTGCTTCGTGCGATGCGCCATCAAGCTTTTCGAAACCCTGCGCGATATGTTTTCCCGCCAGCGGACATTCCGAAGCGATGAAGGCTTTGCCCGCGTCCGCCGTGCGCTTCACGGTCTGGCGCGCGAACTTAGTGGCGATCTCGAAATTTCCTTTTTTGATGCCCCACGATCCGCCATGACCCGAGCAGCGTTCGATCACGCTCACGTCGGTCTCGGGAATGATGCGCAGCATCTCCGCGCCCATGGCACCCATGTTCTGCGCGCGGGCATGACACGCAAGGTGCAAAGCAACGCCTCCGGCAATAGGAATCATGCCGGGCGCGATGCCTTCCTTGTCGGCGATATCGACGATGTATTCGGAAATATCATAGGTCGCCTGCGACAGCGCCTTCACGTCAGGGTCGTTGGGCAGGATCAGGGGCCATTCGAATTTCATCATCAACGCACAGCTTGGGACCAATGCGATAATGTCCGTACCTGCGTCGATATAAGGCTTGAACGCCAGCGCGATCGCTTTGGCTTTCTCCGCGACGCGCGCGATGTCGCCCTGTTCCAGCTGCGGCATGCCGCAGCAGCCCGGATAAACCACTTCGGTCTCAACGCCATTCTTGGCCAGCACCTTCAATGCGGATTCGCCGATGTGCGGATTATTGTAATTGGCAAAACAGGTGGCGAAGATCGCCGCCTTGCGCCCGAACGCCGGCGCTTCGGTGTTCACGACCGGCGGGGATTCCTTGGCGCGCGTGGTGAAGGTCTTGCCGTGGAACTTGGGCAGTTCCACATCGCGCGCCACGCCCGCGACCTTTTCCAGAAGGGGCCGGGTCAGCCCGTTGTCACGGTCCGAAGCCCAGTTCGCGACCGCCGGCGTGAAGCTCGCGAGCTTTCCATTGCGGTCCGTCTCGGTCAGTTGTTTTTCATAAAACGGCGTACCGCCGTGTTTTTTGCGCTCGGCCGCGCGGTAGCGCAGCATGAGGTGCGGGAAATCGATATTGAATTCATGCGGCGGCACGTAGGGGCACTTGGTCAGGAAGCACATGTCGCACAAGGTGCAGGCGTCCACGACCTTGCCCAGATCCGCGGTCTTGATGCCATGCACTTCGGCGTCGCCCGCTTCGTCCACCATGTCGAACAGGCGTGGGAAGGAATCGCAAAGATTGAAGCAGCGGCGGCAGCCATGACAGATGTCGAACTGGCGCCGCATCTCGGCTTCGAGTTTATCGGCGTCGAAATAATCGGGATTCTGCCAGTCGATGATATGGCGTGTTGGCGCTTCGAGACTGCCTTCTCTCATGCCTCGGGACTCCGGATCTCTTATTCAAACGGGATTTCTGACTCAAAAACGAAAACGCCGGCGCGAGCTGCGCGCTCCGCCGGCGTCATCGTTACGATCTGCGGCGGTTAGCCGAGGTTGTCGAGGGCCTTCTGGAAACGGCCGGCGTGCGACTTCTCGGCTTTCGCGAGCGTCTCGAACCAGTCGGCGATTTCATCGAAGCCTTCTTCGCGGGCCGATTTAGCCATGCCCGGATACATGTCGGTGTACTCGTGCGTTTCACCGGCAACCGAGGCCTTGAGGTTGAGCTTGGTTTCGCCAATTGGAAAACCGGTGGCCGGATCGCCGACGGCTTCAAGATATTCGAGGTGACCGAAGGCGTGACCGGTTTCGCCTTCCGCGGTCGAGCGGAACAGCGCCGACACTTCGTTCTGGCCTTCGACGTCAGCCTTCTGCGCGAAGTAGAGGTAACGGCGGTTCGCCTGACTCTCGCCGGCGAAAGCGGCCTTCAGGTTTCCTTCGGTCTTGGAACCTTTTAACTGTGCCATGGGATGTCTCCTCCTCGTTTGCGTATTAAAACTGGACGGCGCGGCGGGTCGAAAAGACGCGGCCAAGCGCCGTGAGATATGACGCCCTCGTTGTAGGAAGACGTCTTCTGCAAGTCAAGTTGGTTAGAAATATTCTAAACTAAGAATCGCTCGCAATTTACGATGCGTTTCGGGCGCTAATCTCTGAGGCGGATGATGACATCGACACGCGCGATCGCCGCGCCGCCTGGGGCGTCGGGCAGCGCCGAGATGCACACGCTGTCAGGAGGAATATCCTGCAGCATGCCGGTGCCCTCAAAATAGAAGTGATGATGTTCGCCGGTGTTGGTGTCGAAGTACGAACTTGCTGAATCGAGCGAGATCTCGCGCAGCAAACCTTTCGCCGTGAAATCGTGCAATGCGTTGTAGACAGTGGCCAGCGAGACGTCGACGCGCGCCTGCTTGGCGTCATTGAACAGGCTCTCGGCCGTTACATGACAGTGGCCGCGGCCGAACAAAAGCTTGGCCAACGCCAGACGCTGGCGTGTGGGGCGCAAGCCCGCGGCGCGCAATTGTTCAAGGATGGGCGCTTCGGGCACGAGGGACTTCATCTGCTGCATGTTCACTGTGGCTACCACACTTCCTCAGAAGAATAAGCTCTTTCAAGGGGTATTTGAAGCGGATTAGAGCCATTCTTAAGCGGAGGGAAGAGGCCCACCGGTGACGTCTATAGGCTTTGACCGGCGTCAAAGCTCCGGAAAGAAACCGCCGATGAAAGAAGGTGGTGGACCGGCAAAGCCGTTGGGGGATGAGGGGGGAGGGGAAACAGCCTCACCAGTCCACCATAGATCCCTTGAGGGACCATTATCTGAACGGGTTTTATTCTTAATTCTCGACCGCAACTGCGATCTGCCCATGACGTGAAGGATGGCCCGCGAATGTGTTTCAACTAGGGCCGCGAGCTTACTTTCTTGTTATCCCGCGATGGGCGAATAGGCCCGGCCAGCCATCGCCGGCCCCGCGCGGCGTGTCCGCGCAAGGCAAGGCGTATGCGGTCCGCAGGAGGCGCGTTTACGCGCTAATGCTCGTTGTGATTCAGCGACATGCCAAGCAGTTCGATGCGCGCGGCCATCGGACCCTTCTTGCCCGAGCGAACGTACATGCGAACGTGCTGGCCCGACTCAAGCCGGTCGAGATTGGACCGCTGCAGTGCGCCGATGCCGATGAACACATCGGCCCCTCCGCCTTGCGGCATCCCAAACCCGTAGCCTTTGTCGACGGCGAAGAACTTGATCTCGCCTTCCATCACGCTCTCTTCGCCCTCGCCGTAGGACTCGTCCTCGGCGACGGTCGAGTCATCGACACGTCCGATGAGCGCGACTTGCGGTCCGCGAGGACCGTCCGTCAGATCGCAGATAATTGTTGCGCCTTGGCGAAGCGTCCGCAGGCCTGCGCGTTGAACGACAGAGACGTGCAGAAACGCATCTGCCGTTCCGTCATTCGGCGCAACGAAACCAAAACCCTTCGCCGGATTGAACCACTTAACTTTCGCGGTCACGCCTGACTTGGCAGATACCGCCTGAGAAGACGTCTGCAGCATTTGAAATTACTAACCCCCACCCCAAGGTGTAAAAACCTACACCAAGTTCCGGTTGCGTATCAAAAAGAGTCGCACGTTCCGGACGGCGTCCGACTCTGTGCCCGTTTCTTAGGAAGATGCAGTCCCGGTCCGCGCCCCCTCTTGCGCGCCGGCAGGCGCAGCCGAGCTTCTACATATTGTGGTGGTCGTGGCGCGCGCGAAGACGGCGCCGGCTTAGCCGCGCGGCGGGGTCAAGACCCGCCCGACGGCTTCGGCCCACCCGGCCAGAAGTTCCGCCCGGCGGTGCGATGGAAGTCTCGGATGCGCCAAGAAATCAAATTTCCATGCGGCTTTAATCTCATCGAGCGAGCCGAAGATCCCCGCGCCCAGGCCGGCGAGGAATGCGGCGCCGAGTACTGTCGTCTCCCCATACACC
>CANJEU010000123.1 GCA_947473445.1 Fidelibacterota bacterium
CTGGTTGCCAACCACGTCTTCCTTGTCCTTGATCTGCCCGATGCGGCGGATGTCCAGGCGCACCGAGGCGTAGAACTTAAGAGCGTTACCGCCGGTGGTGGTTTCGGGATTGCCGAACATCACCCCGATTTTCATGCGGATTTGATTGATGAAAATGATGAGCGTGTTGGACTTCGAAACCGAGGCGGTCAACTTACGCAGGGCCTGGCTCATCAAACGGGCCTGAAGGCCCATGTGCGAGTCGCCCATTTCGCCTTCGAGTTCGGCCCGCGGCGTCAGCGCGGCGACCGAGTCGACCACCAGCACGTCGATGGCGCCGGAACGTACGAGGGTGTCGGCGATTTCGAGCGCCTGTTCGCCGGCGTCGGGCTGTGAGATCAGAAGGTCATCGAGATTGACGCCCAGCTTACGGGCATAGCCCGGATCGAGCGCGTGTTCGGCGTCCACAAAGGCGCAAGTGCCTCCGGTCTTCTGAGCTTCAGCGATGACATGGAGCGCGAGGGTTGTTTTGCCCGAGCTTTCCGGTCCGTAGATTTCGATGATGCGGCCTTTGGGCAGACCGCCGATGCCAAGGGCGAGGTCGAGGCCCAAGGACCCCGTGGAAATGGACGCGATTTCGACCGCGGCGTCGTTCTGGCCGAGGCGCATGATCGAACCCTTCCCGAAGGAACGTTCGATCTGGGTCACGGCGGCCTCAAGGGCCTTATTTTTATCCATAGAGTCTTTTCCTACGAGGCGAAGGGCGGATTCTGCGGCCATTTGGAAGCTCCCCTGAGTGTCTATTCAGAATTGCCCAGGCATTCAATTTCCTAGGCGTACAATGCGTCCTGAACCCAGAGTGTACATCGTTTGTTCTCGTGAGCAAGAATAAAAGAGAACAAAAAACGAACTCGAATTTCCCTTCTAGATGATTGATTTGTATCAGTTGTAAGGCGTCACCGTTCCCCGGAACGTTGTCCGGCGGGCAACAGTGGGGACAAAGAGAACATCAGATATCGTCGCCAAAACCCTGGTGGGCCACGCGGCCCGTCAGGTTGACGAGGCGCTCGCAAAGAAGCTCGATTACATACCGCAAAAGCGGGTCGGCCTTGCTCATGGCCTCGTCGAAGAACTTGCGGTCGACCGCGAGCAGCTCGCAGCCGCCACGGGTGACGACGGTGGCGGTCCGCTTTCCATCGGTCGTGAGGAGCGCGATCTCGCCGAAGATCTCGCCGGCTTTCATGCGCGTGACGACGCGGGTTTCCGCATCCCCCTGCGCGGCAACTTCGACCTCGCCCTTCAGGATCACATAGGCCGTATCCGCCTGCTGGCCTTCGAAGAATACGATCTCGCCCGCCGGCACGATGCGGCGCGGAAAGGATTCGATCGCGATCGGAAGTTTCATCACGATAGCTCCACTTTACGATTACGCTGCTCCGCAAGATGGTATCCAATATACTCGCCCGGACATAGTTCTGAGCGTCACTTACATGAGGTTGGGATGAATTCACAAAGCTTGCCGCCAATCGACGCCGAGATTCAGGAACTGCGCGCCGTTGCTCAAACCTATTTCGACGCCATTTACGAGGCCGACGCGGATAAGTTCGCCTCGATTTTCCATCCTACGAGTTCGCTGACGAGCCTCAACGAGCACGGGGACGTAGCCGTCACAGGCGTTCAGGCCTGGCTGGAGGCCGTTCGGGCCCGCAAGTCCCCGAAATCCCAGGGTCTTGTCCGAGACGATCAGATTCTTTGCATTGACGTCAATCGCGGCGAGCTCGCGCTTCTGAAGCTCAAGTGCCAATCTCAGCCGCGCTACTTCATCGACATGCTGGTCTGCATAAAAATCAATGGAAGCTGGAAGGTCGTTCAGAAGATCTTTTCGGTCATCACGCGCACTTAGAGGCGCGAGCCGGGGCCGTGGCTATGCCCCAGCCAGAACTTCCTTCACCTTACTGGCAAGCTGGCCCAGAGAAAACGGCTTCGGCAGGAAATGGAAGTCGGCGGTGTCGACAATATCACCCCTGGCGACTTCCTCGGAATAACCCGAAATGACGATAATTCGGATTTCCGGGCGCTCCACACGAATAAGGCGCGCGAGCGTTCCACCGTCCATACCCGGCATCATCATATCGGTGATCATCAGATGGACGCCGGTGGTATCGCGCAGGATGTCGAGCGCCTGCTCGCCCGTACGCGCTTCGAGGATCTTATAACCTTTGTTCTTAAGGGCGCGGGCGGCAAAGACGCGCACGGCGTCTTCGTCTTCCACCAGCAAGATCGTGCCGTGACCGCCCAGATCGGCGGCGGCGAGCGCGGCTTCCTCCTGCCCTTGGCCGCTTTGGCTCTTGGCGGCGGCCGCCTTGGCCCGCTGCGCGGCGGCGGCGGTTTCAGCGTCTTCGGCTTCTTGCGAGGTGCGCGGCAGATAGATCGAGAAGTTGGACCCCTTGCCCGGCGATGAATCCACAAGGATGAAGCCGCCGGTCTGACGGACGATCCCATAGACGGTCGCAAGCCCAAGGCCGGTGCCGGCGCCAGGGATCTCCTTTTTAGTGGAGAAGAACGGCTCGAAGATGCGCCCCAGATTTTCAGGCGGGATGCCGGTGCCGGTGTCGGAAACTGAGATACGGATATAGCGGCCCGGCGGTACCTGCTCGGCGCCAAGCTGCGTCGGCTGATCGAACACCTCCGAGCCTGTGGTGATCGTGAGCGTGCCGCCGCCCGGCATAGCGTCGCGTGCGTTGACCGCAAGGTTGATGATCATCTGGTCGAACTGACCCGGATCGACGCGCACGAGGCCCAGATCGCGGCCGTGGAAAAGTTTGTATTCAATCGACTCGCCGATCAGGCGCGTGAGCAGATGGGATAGCTCCATCAGCGCGTCGGTGATATTGAGATCCTTCGGCTGCAGCGGCTGCTTGCGCGAGAAGGCCAACAACTGACGCACCAGATTAGCGGCGCGGTTGGCGTTCTGCTTGATCTGCATGATATCGGCGAAGGAGGGATCGCCGGCGCCATGGCGCTGCAACAGCAGATCGCAAAAGCCGATCATCGCGGTCAGCAGGTTGTTGAAGTCGTGCGCGACGCCGCCGGCAAGCTGACCCATGGCTTGCATCTTCTGGGCCTGGGCGAATTGGACCTCAAGTTCCTTTTGTTCGGTGACGTCGATGAAGTGCGCAACAACGCCCTCGATCTCGCTATCCCCGGGAGCCGACAGCGGCCCCACGAAGACGGAAGTCTGCGAGATACTCGTGCCGCTGACGCGCACATCGACATGGCTGCCATGGCTGACGCCGGCCAGAACCTTGTCGAGTTCACCGGCGAAGGTGCGCCGGTCGTCTTCGACGACGCGTTCGACGAGCGGACTTCCCATGAGACCGGCGCGCGGCTGTTCGGTGAGCTTTTCGAAGGCAAGGTTGCAATCGACGATGATGCCGTCCACGTCGGTGATCGCGATGGCCACGGGCGCGGCGTCGAACAGCGCGCGGAAACGCTCATACGCAATACGGCCCGACGCCCCGGCAGGTTCGCGCCGCATACCGTCGCGCACGATCAGGGTGCGCGTGCGGGTCACACCCGCGTCGTCATAGGTGGACTGCAATAAAAGCGCCGACACCGTTTCGCCGGTGCGGGTCCTGAACTGAACCTCGCCCTGCCATTCGCCATCGGCCTGCGGACGAACCGATCCGGCCATGACGTCGTCGAGTTTGAGCTGCGAGAGTTCGTCGATGTCGTAGCCGAGCCAGCTTGCGAAGCGCTGATTGACGAAGCGGAAGGAACCATCGACGTCGACGGAATAGATGCCGCCCGGCAGGAAATAGAGGAAGTCGGAAAGGTCCTGGCGTTCCTGATTGAGGATGTCTGTGATCATATGGCGCGCGGTGATATCGAGCGCATCCCACAGGACATAGCCCTCACCCAGCGGCCGCACGGCGACGTCAAACCATTCGGCATCCCCGCCGGCCGCCGACAGCGGAACCTCGGCCTGGGCGCTGAGATTGGTCATGGCGGCCTGGCGCAGGCGGGCCACGGCCTCGTCGCCCGCATAGTCGCGGGCGGCATCGCGCGAGAGCAGCTCAAGCGGCGGCAGATCGCCCAGCCATTCCCGGGCGGGCGCGTTCGCCGCGACCACGCGGTCCTGCGCGGTCACGATTCGCGGGGCGGCGGAGGCATTCACAAGAATATCGAGAACGGCCGCGTTGATGCGGCCTTTGGGCTTGCGGCGGGCGCGCAGAAACAGGCCTAGGCAGACAAGCAGGAACAGCGCGCCGACGGCAATCGCCGCGACCAAAGACGTCTCAATTTGCACGCGTGCCCTTCAGGCGCATGACGTAGCCGATGACTTCGGCAACCGCCTTATAGTGCTCCGCCGGAATCTCCTGATCAACCTCGACGGCGGCATGGAGCGCGCGCGCCAGCGGCGGGTTCTCGACGATAGGCACATCGTGGGCCTCGGCCACCTGGCGCATGCGTTTGGCGAGGAAGTCGACGCCTTTAGCGACCACGACGGGCGCAGCCATCTTGTCAACGTCGTATTGCAGCGCGACGGCGAAGTGGGTCGGGTTGGTGATGATGACGCTGGCTTTCTGGACGGCCGCGATCATGCGATGGCGATGACGCTCGAGGCGCAATTGGCGGATTTTGCCCTTCACCTTGGGATCGCCCTCGGCCTCCTTATGCTCGTCCTTCACCTCTTGCTTGGACATCTTGAGTTTTTCTTTGTGCGACCAGTTTTGGTAGATGAAGTCGACGGCCGCCAGCGCGCCCATCACCAGAATCACCAAAAACAGGATCATCACGATCAACTCGTGGATATCCTTCAGAGTTGATCGAATATCCTGCCCCATCAACCAATCGGGCGAATCCATCGCCGGAATAATCAGCGCGCCAACCATGACGCTGATGATGACGATCTTGACGACTGACTTGCCCGCTTCGACCAGCGACTGCAGCGAGAAGAGCCGGCGGAAACCCGCGATTGGGCTGATATTCTCAAGGTTCGGCGAGATTTTCTTGGGCGTGTAGGCAAGCCCCACCTGCCCGACGCTTCCGATGAAAGCGGCGATCACCAGGACGAACATTGGGAAGGCGAGCAGCACGCTGACACGCCAAAGAATCTGGAGAAACAGTGGGCCGACCGCGTCATTATCCAGCGAGATCGTCTCGGGCCGCTCGAGGAACACGCGCAAATACTGCGTGAGATCGCTAGCCACCCAGGGCCCGAGGATGCCGACAACGATCAATGCGCCGATGAGCATCACGACGCTTTTGACTTCCTGCGACTGGGGGATATTGCCTTCGCTGCGGGCTTTCCCAAGTCGCTTGGATGTCGGCTCTTCTGTTTTGGCGTCTTTGTCCTCGGACATTTCCCATTACCTCAGGAAATTGACCATGTTGGTCTCGAGGAACTTCATAAACAGCAGCATCATGACCGGCAGGCTTACCATCAACACAGCGGTGCCGAGAAGAATCTTGGCGGGCACGGACACGAAAAAGACGTTGAGCTGCGGGGAAAGACGGGCGAGCACGCCCGAGGTCACCTGGAACACCATTTCATAAACGATGAACGGCGCTGCAAGGCGAATGCCCATGGCAAACGCCTGATCGACCAGCCGCGCGCTTATTTCGAGCATATCGCCGGCGAAAAGAGGCTGGGCCGGCCGGAGCAAGCTATAGCTATCGACGATGGCCTGCAGGATGAATTGGTGCACGCCGGTGATAAAAATAAGCGCCACCGCGATCAAGGCCAGGAATCCGGTGATGATGCTGGTCTGCTCTTCGGTGACCGGATCGTCGATCATGGCGTTGGTGATGCCGACGGCGTTCGAGATCATGAAGGCCGCAAGATCGAGCGCTGACATGACGATCTGGATCAAAGCGCCCATGAAGCCGCCGATGAGACTTTCGGAGACGATGAGCCAGATGAGTTCAGCCGGGCTTTCAGGTTGCGGCGGCAGCACAGGCGCCACCATCGGCAGCATGACCACGGTGATGAGAATGGCAAGGATGAGCCGGATGCGCATCGGCACGTAGACCGCCGAGATCCCGGGCAGCATCAGGAAGACCACCCCAAGCCGCGCGAACACCAGCAGGAGATGGAAGACGTTAAGGGCGAGGTAGTCGTTGAGCGTCACGGCTTCGCCTGTTCCCCGCCAAGAAGTCCCGCGCGTTAGCCTAACGCGACGATCTTATCCATGATGCGCTGGGTGAATTCGGTCAACTCGCGCAGCATCCACGGCAGGAAGATGACCATCGCGCCGAACACCGACACGATCTTCGGGATGAAGGTGAGCGTCATTTCCTGGATGTGCGTCAGCGTCTGGAAGATCGAAATGGCAAGGCCGACCACAAGCCCCACGAGCAACATGGGCGCGGCGACGAGCAGCATGACCATCATGCCGTCTCTTGCGATATCGAGGACTTCGGTCTCACTCACTAGATGGGCATCCGCAGGATTTCTTGATAGGCGCTGAGCACCTTGTCGCGCACGGCGACAACGGTCTCGAGGGTCTGTTCAGCGTTGGCAACGGCGGTGACCACGTCCTTGAGGTCGGCTTCGCCGCTGATCTGCTTGAGGCTGAGTTCTTCAGCCTGACGGCCAGTCTGCATCGCGCCCTGCAGGGAGTCGGTGACCATATTCATGAACGAGTTGTCGCCCGTC
>CANJEU010000124.1 GCA_947473445.1 Fidelibacterota bacterium
CCTCAATCTCGATGGTAAGGCGGACGCGACGGACTTCGTCTCGACCGAAGGAGAGAAGGGCATCGATAACGAGCTCTACCGCGCCATCGGTTGCACGCGCCTGTTCCGCGCGCCGGACGGCACCTTCGCGCACTTCACCAATATGTGGGTCCGCGAGTTTAACTTTAATCGAATCCTGTTTGAGATCAGCGACGTCGACAGTCTTGAGAATGACGGCGACGTCACGGTCTCAATGTATCGCGGCCGCGACAAGCTCATCACCGATGCCACGGGCGCCAACATCATCGCCGGCGGGTCCAACCGCGTGGACGAGCGCTTCGGCAAGCGATTCATGTCGCGCACCAAAGGCAAGATCGAGAACGGCGTTCTCACCACCCAGCCCATCGATATCAATTATCCGTGGACGGTATTCATTGGCCGTCCCGGACATTACGAGATTAAAGGCGCCCGTCTGAAGGTGGCCATTTCCCCGACCGGTGATGCGGCCGAAGGCCTGCTCGGCGGCTACGCGGACGTGGAAGCGTGGTATCAGCAGCTCGTGCGCTCGTGGTCGACCCATCACTCCAGCTACGGCGGCCTTTCACAGCCGACGCTCTACCGCGTGCTTTATCGCCTAGCGGACGCCTATCCGGACGAGAAGGGGGCCAATACGGCCATTTCCTCCTCCATCGCGATTAAAATGGTGCAGACGTTCATCGAACATCCCGACGCGAAAGTGGCGGTCGTCGATGGGGCCGACAAGCCGGCGTCGGATGCAAGCCGCCGCTAGATTGCACTGCACAATGCATTGATAGAGCGCCGGGCGGTTGTCCGGCGCTTTTTTATTGCTCGGGACGCTGAATTACGCTTTGAATTTTTAAGCAGAAATTCGCCCGCAAATGCATTATACACGTCTTCTGCGGGGGATTTCGGGAGAAGTCGGCCATCGGTCGACCCTGTGTTTCACAACATCAGTTCTAGATGTCCCTACGAGTTCGCGTGCCCG
This sequence comes from Fidelibacterota bacterium, assembly GCA_947473445.1. GTDB lineage: Bacteria > Pseudomonadota > Alphaproteobacteria > Rhodospirillales > Rhodospirillaceae > SHVO01. The sequence continues at coordinate 986 of CANJEU010000124.1, forward strand.
GTCGCGTGCCGGCACATTAATTAGGGAGATACCATGTCCTACAGAAGTGCGGCTGCCGTGACACGGCGGTTCGGATTCATGACCACGGCCAGCACGATTGCGATGCTAGCGGCGTCCTTCGGTGCGCAGGCCCAAACGACGCCCGCGCAGCAGGCCCAGACCGACGCTGTGGCCGTCGACGAAATCACTGTCACTGGCACGCGCGTTGTGCGCGACGGCTACGAAGCGCCGACGCCTGTCACGGTCATCGGCGTTGAGCAGATCGAACAAGCGCCCATGCAGCACATCTCCGATTTCGTGATGCGCCTGCCCGCGTTCGCCGGTGCGTTGAGCGCGACTTCGGGTGGTAACGAAATCTCGACGGGCCGCCAGTCGCAGAACAACCTCAACCTTCGGGGTCTCGATACCTTCCGCACCCTGGTACTGCTTGATGGCAATCGCTTCGTGACGGGTGATGTGACCGGCGCGGTCAACGCTTCCGATCTACCGACACCGTTGATCAACCGCGTTGACGTTGTCACCGGTGGCGCATCGGCCGCTTACGGTTCGGACGCCGTTGCCGGCGTCGTCAACTTCGTTCTCGACAAAGAGTTCACCGGGGTCAAAGGCGAAATTCAGGGCGGCATTACTTCGCGCGGCGACGATCCGAACTACAAGGTCAGCCTGACCGCCGGGACGCCGTTCGCCGGCGGCCGTGGTCACGTGCTGTTCTCGGGCGAACATGCCTGGAATAAAGGTATCTTCGGCGCCGGCGAATCCCGCGCCGACTTCTGGGGCTACAACACAGCTAAACTGGTCGAAAACCCTGCTTGGAATACAACGACCGGCGCGACGAATCCGCGTTTCCTGTATCGGGAAGGCGTCGGAACAATTCTCGCCACACCGGGCGGCATCATCACGTCGGCCGGGCCGCTGAAGGGTGTCACTTTCGACAAGACGGGCCGTGCCGCCGGTCAGTACAACTATGGCGCACTCACCAATTCACAGTTCAGCGTCGGAGGAGACTGGCAGTCGTCTGACGCCACTTTCTACAATCAAACGCTGTCTAACCACGTCACGCGTCAGGCCTACTTCGGTCGCGTCAGCTATGACATCACCGATAATGTTACGGCATATTCCAACTTCATCTACACGTACTCGTATGGTTATGCCCGTTCGAAGCTGGACGACCAGCTCGGCAACCTGAATATCCGGGTCGACAATCCGTATCTCGACCCTGCGGTTGCGGCTCGGATGACGGCTGCCGGCCTGACCCAGGTCACCATGGGCAGCTTCCTGCTCGACGTTCCGCCCATCCAAACCGACAACTATCGTCTCCTTTGGACCTACCAGGGTGGTTTGGAAGGTAGCATTTCCGCTTTCAATACCGACTGGGAATGGAAGCTGCATGGCCAGTACGGCCTCGTGCGTTCGGATCTCTCGGGTCGGCTGCTTGACCTCGGGCGCCTGCGGGGCCTCGGACAGACGGCGGCTAATCCGATCACGAATGCGCTCGATTCCGTACGTACGGCCAGCGGTCAGATCGTTTGCCGCGGCAACGTCGATCCCGGCACTCCGGATGATCCGCTTTGCGTGCCGTTCAATCCGTTCGGGTACGGCAATAACAGCCAGGCCGCGATCGATTACATCAAAGGCCGTGCGCAGCTCTATCAGCGCAACACGCAAAGCTTCTTTGCTTCGTCGATCACCGGCGAGCCGTTCGACACCTGGGCCGGTGCGGTTTCGGTGGCCACGGGTTTCGAGTGGCGTAAGGAAGCCGTTTCGCCGGGGAATCTCGCCGGCTACTGCCCGAAGTGTCTGACAAGATCCTACACCGCCGGTAACTACCAGGGCACAAACGGCAGCTATAGCGTTGCCGAAGGCTTCCTCGAAACCGTCGTCCCGCTTGCCAAGGACGAAGAGTGGGCCCGTTCGCTGGACTTTAACGGCGCGGTTCGTTTGACCGACTACTCGACGTCAGGCTTCGTCGTCACTTGGAAGGCCGGCTTTACTTACGCGCCGGTTGATGAAGTACGCCTGCGTGCGACCCGCTCGCGTGACATTCGCGCGCCGAATCTGGGCGACCTCTACACCGCCGGTGGTGGCGGTCAGTCGCCCGGCGTCATTGATCCCTTCCGCCCTCTCGCTGGCGCCGTCAGCTATGTGAGCGGAACTGGCCCCAATTTGAACCTGCAGCCGGAAAAGGCGGATACGACCAGCATCGGCCTTGTCTACCAACCGTCGTGGCTCGACGGTTTCAGCGCGTCGGTGGACTACTACGACATCACGATCAACGACGCGATCGAGGTGCCGGGCGAAGTCTTGCAGCGCTGCTTTGATAGCGGCGGTACTTCTCCGCTCTGCGCTGCGATCGTCCGTAACGCGGCAAATCCAGCCGACCCGCTGTATCCGACCATCGGAACCGTCAACTTTATCACCAGCCGACCGGAGAATTTCGCGTTCCTCAGCCAGAAGGGCTTTGACGTTGAGATGAGCTACTCCACGTCTCTCGATCGTTTCGTCGACTCCTGGGCCGGCGAACTTTCATTCCGCGCGGTTGGAACGCACATCAAGGAATCGCTCCGTGACGATCGCCGTTCAGGTGTAGTCGACACGGCGGGCACGAATAGCAGCCAGGGCCCCCTGAAATGGCGCTGGCTCCTAAGCGCAAATTATGAACTCGACCCGATCGGTATTTCGTGGACTGGTCGGTACATGAGCTCAGGCGTCTACGGTGGCGGCACCCAGCGTTACATCGAGTGTCAGGCGGGCGCATGCCCGGTCTCGACCGCAACGTTCCCGACTGTGGATTACAACCACATCGACAGCCGCTTCTATCACGACCTTTCGCTCACCTATAAGTTCATGGAGACTGAAAACGGCGGCAGCATGTCGGCTTACTTGAACATCATGAACCTGATGGACAAAGAGCCGCCGTTGGTTGCCAACACCGCCTATTGGTACATGACCGTTAACCCGCAGCTGTACGACACGATCGGTCGTAAGTTCTACGCGGGCATCCGCTTCCGGATGTAACCTTCGTGATGGTGCCGGGGTCGCGATGATGTCGCGGCCCCGGTCGATCATCGGTTCACACTCCTAACTTTTGTGCGTTGCAAAAGAAAGTGGCCTCGGCGCAACAGTATTTGCCCGAGTTTGAAAATTGCGCGCCCGCGGCAACATCGACGTTGTTTGCCGACTCCCTTTCAGAGAAAAGTACTCCCGCACGCGCGTATACGAATGGGAGACTGACGTCGGGCCAGCAGGGGCATGAACCCTCGGCTCGAAAACGCAGTCGCCGTGCAGTGGGAGGGGAACGCATCCGTCCGGCCAATCGCCGGCCGATCATCTCCCCATCGCTGTAATCGTTCGGCCGTTGTCGTGCTGGCGTTTCGCCGTCCACTCACTTTGGGGAGATTCTATGTCCACTAAGAAATCATCTGCCGCTCGGCGCCTCGGCTTCATGACCACCGCCAGCACCGTGGCGATGCTGGCAGCATCCTTCTCCGCCCACGCCCAAACCGCGGCGCAGCAGGCTCAGACCGACGCCGTTGCTGTCGACGAAATTACCGTAACCGGCACGCGCGTCGTGCGCGACGGCTACGAAGCGCCGACGCCCGTCACCGTCATCGGTGTCGAGCAGATCGAAGCGGCTCCCATGCAGCACCTTTCCGATTTCGTGATGCGCCTTCCGGCCTTCGCCGGTGCGCAGAGCACGACCTCGGGCGGTAACGAAATTTCGACGGGCCGTCAGTCGCAGAACAACTTGAACCTGCGCGGTCTCGACTCATTCCGCACCCTGGTGCTGCTCGACGGCAATCGCTTCGTTTCAGGCGACGTCAACGGCTCCGTCAACGCTTCGGATCTTCCCACCCCGCTCATCAGCCGCGTTGACGTCGTGACCGGCGGCGCCTCGGCCGCCTATGGTTCGGACGCCGTGGCTGGTGTCGTCAACTTCGTGCTCGATCGCGAATTCACCGGGATCAAAGGCGAAGTGCAGGGCGGTATCACCGCCCGCGGTGACGATCCTAACTACAAAGTCAGCCTGACTGCCGGCACTCCGTTCGCGGGCGGGCGCGGTCACATCCTGTTCTCGGGCGAGCACGCCTGGAACAAGGGCATCTTCGGCGCCGGCGAAAACCGTGCTGAGTTCTGGGGCTACGACACCAATCACATCATCGAAAATCCAGCATGGAATACGACCACCGGCCGCGCCAATCCGCGCTTCCTGGTGCGCAGCCAAGTCGGCTCGATCCTCGCGACGCCGGGCGGCATCATCACCTCCGCTGGTCCGCTGAAGGGCGTGATCTTCGACAAGACCGGCCGCGCCGCCGGTCAGTACAACTACGGTTCGCTGACCAACGCGCAGTTCACCGTCGGTGGCGACTGGAAGATGTCCGATGCGACGTTCTACAACCAGACGCTCTCTAACCACGTCTCGCGCCAAGCGTATTTCGGCCGCGTCAGCTACGATATCACCGATAACATCACCGCCTATTCGAACTTCATCTACACCTACTCATATGGCTATGCGCGTTCGAAGCTCGACGATCAGTTGGGCAATTTGAACATCCGGGTCGATAACCCGTATCTCGACCCAGCGGTCGCCGCCCGTATGACGGCGGCGGGCCTGACCCAGGTCACCATGGGCAGCTTCCTGCTCGATGTTCCGTACATTCAGACGGATAACTATCGTGAACTCTGGACATACCAGGGCGGATTGGAAGGCAGTCTCTCGGCCTTCAACACCGACTGGGAATGGAAAATGCATGGTCAGTACGGCCTGACCCGCGGCGATCTTTCTGGTCGCGTGCTTGATCTCGTGCGCCTGCGCGGTCTCGGCCAGACGGCCGCGAACCCCATCACGAACGCCCTCGATTCAGTCCGCCTCGCAAACGGTCAGATCGTTTGCCGCGGCAATGCTGATCCGACGATCCCCGATGATCCGCTCTGCGTGCCGTTCAATCCGTTCGGTTATGGCGTCAACAGCCAGGCCGCCATCGACTACGTGAAGGGCCGTGCTCAGCTGTATCAGCGCAATACGCAGAGCTTCTTCGCTTCTTCGATCACCGGCGAGCCGTTTGACACTTGGGCGGGTCCGGTGTCGGTGGCGACGGGCTTTGAATGGCGCAAAGAAGCCGTCTCGCCGGGCAACATCTCCGGCTATTGCCCCAAGTGCATCACCAGCTCGTACACGGCCGGTAACTACAAGGGCACCCTCGGTAGCTACACGGTTGCGGAAGGTTTCCTCGAAACCGTCGTGCCGCTGGCCAAGGACGAAGACTGGGCGCGTGTGTTCGACCTGAACGGCGCTGTCCGTTTGACCGACTACTCGACGTCCGGCTTTGTCGTGACGTGGAAAGTCGGGGCCACCTACGCGCCGGTTGATGAAGTGCGTCTGCGTGCGACGCGTTCGCGCGACATTCGCGCCGGCAACCTTGGCGAACTCTACAATGCCGGCGGCGGTGGTCAGTCTCCGGGCCTCATCGATCCTTTCCGTCCGAACGCACCCGCGGTGTCGTGGCTGAACTCGACCTCGGGGAACCCGAACTTGCAGCCTGAAAAGGCCGATCAGACGAGCTTTGGTATCGTCTATCAGCCGTCGTGGTTCCAAGGCTTCAGCGCCTCGGTC
>CANJEU010000125.1 GCA_947473445.1 Fidelibacterota bacterium
CTACCTTTACAACTGCAATGACGATGCGCAGGACCAGCTCGATTGCTCGCACCCCTCGCAACCTCAGGCTTACCGCTTAGCGATTTGCGGGAAAGGCGACTGGCAGCGCTGCCAGAAGGTCTTCACGTATCTGCCGGCGGGCGCCGATGAGAAGAGCACGTCGAATATTTGGAGCATCAAGCACATCGATGCGTCGACGGGCCGCTGGGTGGAACCGAATGCGCCTGGCGCCATGCGCGTGTGGGCCTATCGGGATCGTCCGGTGTATCTGTGTGCCCGCGACAAAGTGCCGGGCGATTATGAATGTGACTCGTGGGGCGAATTCAGCGGCATGCGGAATGGTTGGAAGACCTTCTGGATCCGCGAAGTGTTCGGTCGCGGTTAACGCGCGTATGTTTGGAGAGGGACAATGAAGTTGAATGTTTCCGTCACGCTAGCCGCCGCATGCGCGTTTTCGGCCGGCATTGCATTTGCTTCCGCGGCATCGGCCGATGAGGCGCTGCAGGATGGCAAGATCGGTTTTGCCATGACGCATAAGAACTGGGCGATTTATCAGACGCCCGACGGCAAGGCGGAATGTCCGAATGGCTTGAACGATGGTCCTCGCGAGCAATTCGATAAGCTTTATCCGCGCGACAAGAAGCATACCTACATCGGCACGCAGCTGGAGCGGGAAGGGGAGGTGTGGGTGCCTGAGAAAACCCCCGAGACGCACGGCCTTCCTTTCTATGAGCCGCAGGGCAAGATCGGCATTGGCCTAGATCTCGACGGCAAGGCCGGTCCTGAAGATTTCACGAGTCCAGACGGCAAAGTCGCGGGCATCGATAATCAGATTTCGCGCGCGTTCGGTTGCGTCGCAAGCTATCGCGGGCCGGATGGCTCTTATCGCCATTTCGTCCAAAGCTATATGCAGCAGTACAAGTATAACCGGTTCCTGCTTGAGATTTCCGGCGTGGACGACCTTGCAAATGACCAAGACGTGACGGTGACGATTTACCGTGGTCTTGATGCGCTGCTATTGGACTCAGCGGGTAATTTCATCGCCGGCGGCACGCAGCGCGCCGATCATCGCTGGGGCAAAGAATTCATCAAGAGCACGAAAGGAAAAATCATCGACGGCGTCCTTACCACGCAGCCGATTGATGTGTATATTCCTGAAACGTTGGCGCGCGGCGCCCCCAAGCAGTTCGTGCGCGACTGGCGGGTTGAACTGCGCGTGACGGACGATGGCGCTGAGGGACTGATGGGGGGCTATCTCGACATCGAACGCCTGCAAAACAACCTTGCGCAGAACTGGGCAACGCACTTCCGTTCCTATGGGCAGGAATCCATTCCATCGGAGTATCGTTCGTTCATCCGCAATGCCGACGCCTATCCGGGGGAAGATGGCAAGAATGCCTTCATCTCATCGGCCTGGCAGATCAAATTCAAACAGGCTTTCATCACGCATCCGCCACAAGCGGTCGCGGCCGGTGCGCCTGGCAATGCCGAAGCGGCGTCAGCCGCGTCACGTGAATAATATAGCGCCGAAGGGGAATGCGTAGATATGGCTGCTGAAATCGCTGCAACGAGCAATGCCGACAACGAGAAGATGACGGCGTCCGACATGGCGCGCCGTGTGAAAATGATCTTCCTTGGCTCGGCGGGCAACCTGGTCGAGTGGTATGACTTCTACGCCTATGCGGCGTTCGCGTTGTATTTCGCGCCGTCGTTCTTCCCCAACACCGACCCTGTGGTGCAGCAACTTCAAGCGGCGCTTCTATTTGCCTTCGGCTTCATCGTGCGTCCCATCGGAGGCTGGCTGTTCGGCCACTTCGCTGACCGCTACGGCCGGCGCTTGGCGCTGACAACATCGGTGTTGCTCATGTGCATCGGTTCGCTGATTATCGCGGTTTCGCCGACATATGCCCAAATCGGCATCTGGGCGCCGGTAATCTTGGCGGTCGCTCGCGTCATTCAGGGCCTGTCGCTCGGTGGCCAGTACGGCACCAGTGCGACCTATCTGTCCGAAGTCGCCCACCCGCGCCATCGCGGCTTCTTCTCGAGCTTCCAGTACGTCACGCTCATCGGCGGTCAGCTGACCGCCATCCTCGTGCTGATGATCCTGCAGAAAGTGTTCTTGTCGCCCGATGAGCTGCGCGCCTGGGGCTGGCGCATTCCGTTCTACATCGGCGGCGGTCTTGCGATCTTCACCGCGGTTATGCAGCGCCATCTGCACGAGACCGACCAGTTCGTCGCGGCCAAGAAAGAAGCCGACCGCACGGGCAAGAAAATCGGCGGCATTCGCCAGCTGATGAAGTACCCGAAGGAAATTATGATCGTGGTTGGCCTGACCATGGGCGGCACCACGGCCTTCTACACCTACACAACCTACATGCAAAAATACCTGAAGCTTTCGGTGGGCCTGAACGATGAGCAGACCACCATGGTCACGGCGGGCTCGCTCATCTTCGCGCTGTTCCTGCAGCCGCTGTACGGCGCACTGTCGGATAAAATCGGCCGGCGTCCGCTGCTGATCTTCTTCGGCGTCGCGGGGACCTTGTTCACGATCCCGATCCTGACCACGCTGCAGACCGCGACTGGTCCGTGGGAAGCCTTCTTCCTGATCGCCTGCGCCTGGATCATCGTCTCGGGCTACACCTCCATCAACGCAGTGGTGAAGGCTGAACTGTTCCCAACGGCGGTGCGCGCCATCGGCGTCGGCCTGCCCTACGCGGTGACGGTCTCACTGTTCGGCGGTTCGGCGGAATCGGTGGCCCTGCTGTTCAAGAGCCAAGGTCATGAGAGCTGGTTCTACTATTATCTGACTGGCATCATTGCCACGTCGCTACTGGTCTACGTGTTCATGCGCGACACCCGGAAGGAGTCGGCGATGGATAGACATGAGTAACAAAAACTAAGTCATTGTTACTCCAACAGAAAATTAAGAAAAATTGCTAAAGGAACTGCGTTAATATATAGTGGTTCTAAAGTGCGCCGACGCTATCGGTCGGCAGTGTGGAGGTAGAGAGCACGTGAGTTCACATTATAAATGTTCGGTTTCGGCGCTGTTGCGCGGAAGCGCACTTGCAGCCGTGTCTGCATTCGCCCTGGCCAGTTGTTCGGGTCCGGCTGCGGATAGCAGCCCGGCGGCGAGCGCGAAGCCCGCGGTTGAAGTGGCGAGCAAGGTGAGCGAACCGGAGACCGATGGCTCGACTAAACGCCTGCGCCTGCTCACGCAGGACCAGTACCTCAATACTCTGGCTTACGTGTTTGGCCCCGATGTGCGTCCGGACGCCTATTTCCCACCCGCACAACGTACCGATGGCCTGCTGAGCCTTGGCGCAGCCAAGGCCGGCATCACGCCGACCCGCATGGAAGTTTACCAGAAGGCCGCCGTGACCGTTTCGGCGCTGATCGTCGATCCGACGCGCCGCAACTTCGTCATCACTTGTAAGCCCGCTGACGAGAAAGCGGCCGATCGCGCCTGTGCGAGCAAGGTGATCACCGATGTGGGCCGCCTTATCAGCCGCCGCCCTCTCACCGCGGAAAAGCGTGATGCCTTCGTTGCGCAGGCCAATGAGGCCGCCACCAAATTGAAGGACTTCTACGCGGGGCTGGGCGTCGCGCTTGAAGCGATGCTCGTGAGCCCGAACGTCCTGTTCGTTGCCGAGCGTTCGGAGCCGGATCCGGCCACCCCGGGCCAGTACCGTCTTGACGCCTATTCGTTGGCAACGCGTCTGTCGCTGTTCCTGTGGAACGCGGCGCCCGATGACGAACTTCTGAAGGCCGCCCAGAGCGGAGAGATTCACACCGCGAAGGGCATGGCCAAGCAAGTCGACCGTATGCTGGCGAGCGCCCGCCTCGATCAGGGCGTGCGCGCGCTGTTCGACGATATGTACGGTTTCGACACGTTCAATGCGCTGTCGAAAGACACGAGCGTATACCCGACGTTCACCGGCCAGGCGTTGACCGATGCGCGCGAAGAAACCCTTCGCGTTGTCGTCGATCACTTGCTGCGCCAGAACGGCGATTATCGCGACCTATTCACGACGCGCGAGACGTTCATCTCGCCGGCGCTGGCCGCTATCTATCGCCTGCCGGCACCGCCGCGTTGGACGAAGTATGAGTTCCCCGAAGGCAGCCAGCGGGCAGGGATTTTGACTCACATCAGCTTCCTCGCCACCCATTCGCACCCCGCGCGCAGCTCGGCGACGTTGCGCGGCAAGGCGCTGCGCGAATTGTTGCTGTGCCAGCCCGTGCCGCCGCCGCCGGCGAACGTCGACTTCTCTGCCGTTGAGAATCCGAAGGGCAATCTGCGCACCGCCCGCGACCGCGTGAATTTCCACCTGGAAAATCCGGTTTGCGCCGGCTGCCATAAGATCACCGACCCGATGGGTCTTGCGCTTGAAAACTTCGACGGCGAAGGCCGCTTCCGCGAAACCGAACGCGGTGCGCCGATCGACGTCAGCGGCAGCCTCGACGGCAAAGCTTTCAAGGACGTTGTTGGTCTGGGGCAGGCGCTGCACGATCATCCCGCGCTGACCTCGTGCGTCGTGAAGCGCACTTATGCCTATGCGACCGGCGCGCCCACGAGCAATGCCGACCGTCCGCTGCTGGCATACTTCAATACGCGCTTTGGCGAACAGGGCTACAAGATGCCCGACCTGATGCGCACCATTGCGCTCAGCAAGTCCTTTGCTCAGATCAGTGAAAAAGCGCCGGCTGCGCCTGGCAAGACGGCATCGCTGCCGTCCTCGCAGACCGCCGCGGCAACATCGAATTAAGGGAGAGACAAGCAATGACTGAATTCAATAGACGTCGTGTACTCCGCGGAATGTTGAATGGCGGCGCGGTGACCGTTGGCTTGCCGCTCCTCAACACGTTCCTGAACGGCAATGGCAATGCCATGGCCGACGGCACGTCGATGCCCGTGCGCTTCGGCACCTGGTTCTGGGGCCTTGGCATGAGCAAGTCGATCTTCGTGCCGAAGCAAACCGGTGCGAATTACGAGCTGCCGGAAGAAATCGAATCGCTGCGTCCGATTCAGAAGCATATGAACCTGCTGACGAACCTGACGGCCTATCGTGATGGCGCTTTCTTCTGTCACTACACCGGCTGGGTCGTCTTCCGTACCGGCTCGTCGCCGCAAGTGAACGATCAGGCCCCGGGCGAAAGCGTCGACGTGACGATCGCCAACCAGATCGGCCGCAGCACGCGCTTCAAGAGCCTGACGGCGGCGGCCACGGGCGATATCCGCACGGTCGTGTCGTACGAAAACGCCAATACGCCGAACTCGTCGGAAGTCTCGCCGCTGAACCTCTACACGCGCCTGTTCGGCGCCGACTTCCAAAACCCGAACGCCCCGACCTTCACGCCGAGCCCGAAGGTGATGGTGCGCAAGAGCGCGCTATCGAGCGTCGTTGACGAAATTAAGGACCTCGAGAAGGTTGTCGGCGCGGAAGACAAAGCGCGCCTCGACCAATACTTCACGGGCCTGCGTCACCTCGAACAGCAGTTCGATCACCAGCTGACGAAGCCGGAACCGCGTCCGGCATGCGTGCCCGCGGCCGCTCCGAAAGAAGCCCAGACCGGCAACGAAGCTCAGCTCGTCCGCCAGCGTCACAAGCTGATGTCGGAACTACTGGCCATGGCGGCCGCCTGCGATCAGACCCGCGTGTTCAATCTGTCCTGGTCGAACGCTTCGTCGAACACCACGAAGCCGGGCTACGACAAGCCGCACCACACCTGCACGCACGAAGAAGGTGTGGATGAGAAACTTGGCTACCAGGTTAATGCGTCGTGGTTCGCCCGCCGTTCGTTCGAAGCCTGGGCCGAATACGTCCAAGCCTTTGCCAACATCAAAGAAGGCGACGGCACGCTGCTCGACAATTGCTTCATCATGGCCAACACCGACGTTGCCTATGCGCGCGTGCACTCGCTTGAAGGCATGCCGGCGTTCACAGCAGGTAAGGCCGGCGGCAAGATCAAGACCGGTCTGCACGTCGACTGTAAGGATGGTCAGGGTACCTCGCTCGGCTTCACGGCCATGAAGATCATGGGCCTCGACACCGAGAGCTGGGGCACCAAGAGCAACCAGACCAGCAAGACGATCAGCGAGATTCTCGCTTAAGTCTGTTAGGCGGCGTGGGCGCATGTGCGTTCACGCCGTTACGCAAAAGGGAGATGCGCTCGGGAGGGAATGTGCCCGGCGCGACATGAGTAAGCAGGTATCGAATGAGTGAAGTGCGACGTTTTGGAAGTCTTCTGACGGCCGCGGCCTTGGTCGCCCTTAGCGCCTCGGCCGCGCTCGCGCAGTCGCGCGGCAAGGCCCCCTTGGAGGACTATGTGCGCGAGCCGATGCCTCAGGGCATTCAGGTGATCGTGGCCGACTTCGAAGGCCCGGTGTTCGCGGACGCAAACGGCAAGACGATCTACTTCTGGCCTGTGACGCCATTGCGTAATGGCGATGCCGGCGAACAGAAGGGAAAGCCGACCTGCGGCGATGTTCCCTCTAAGGTGAACGCGGGCCTCATGAGCCCGTATCCAGGTGGCCTTGAGCTGCCCGAAGTTGACACACGTCCTGCCTGCACGCAGCAGTTCCCC
>CANJEU010000126.1 GCA_947473445.1 Fidelibacterota bacterium
AGAAGGATACTCTCTTGGCGTTCCCCGAGCCGATCGAGTATCGCCTCTTGTTCGTTGTTCATCGCATCGACGATCGCGCGAATTTCGTTTAACAGCATCGCGACGCCGCTGCTTCCGATCGCCGCGGTCGCGGCCTCGGGGCCGCCCGTGCGCGATAAGGCAATCGTCGCGCGCAATTGGGAAAGCACGTCGATGATGCGCAACCCCATCTCGTCAAGCTGTCGGCGCCGCGCGGGGTTCTCGCCGGCAAGGCCGGTGACGTTGCCGAATGAAGCCTCGAGCGCCGCTGCCGCCTGTTCGAAATGCGTAAAGTATTTTTCGTCTCCGGTGAGAAGAAACCCGCGTTGCCGGGCCTCTGCCCCCTCTAGCAGGGTCAGCAAGCGCTCGACGCCAAGTTGGGATTCGCGAGTCTTCTCGATTACGTCGATCGAGGATCGGGCTTGCTCCCCACCCCAAAAGGATGCGCAGACAATAACCATCAACGTTATAAAAGCGCCGGTCAGCATCGGCAGGCTGAAGGGGAGGTCAGCGCGGGCCTGTAGATCGCGACGCGAGACCACCGCCATAATGCCGAGGTGAGGCTGGGTCCAAAGCAAACCGGCCGCGAGGATGAGGCAGGCCGCTGAGCTGTGCAGGCCCGTCGGGAAGTATCTTGCCATGGCGACCATGGCGATCACGGCGGCGCTCAAGGCGCAGATCTGGCCGGCCGCGGCGAGTCTACGGCTGGCACCCGCTAGGCAGACGAGGGCGGCGCCAAGAAACGAGAGGCAAAGCGCCGTATTAGGCGCCATTTGATTCGTGATGACCGGCGCTTCGGCGAGTTCGCTTGTGAACAGGAAGCTGTCAAAGCCGATGCTCACGTTGAAAAGGAGCTCGGCAAACTTGCCCAAGCCGATGGCGACGACGGTCATCCCAACGAAGCGGCTTGACCAGACGAATACCGAGCGTCCGGCCCGCGCCGCGAGCGTAAGACTCATAAGCACAAGCCCCATCAGTGCAAGGCACGCCGCCGTCACGGGGTTCATTGCTACCTGCTGAGGCAGGAGTACCTTCAGGGCTTCGATGTCGACGAACCAACCGCTCAACACGGCCATCCCAACGGCTGTAACGACGCTCCCGGCGATGCGGGGAATTCCGCTCGGTCTCGCGCCGTCCTTCGGGGATCCAGAGTCAAGGTCTTGCGGCAACGAATCAGGGCCAAGGGCAAGGTCGCGCATCCGAATAGCTCCGACTTGGTGCTTTATTTTCGTTCGAGCCGCGTCCGGCGGAATGAAGATATGAATCCGCGGACAAGCGATAGGTCGTGCGTGGTTTTCGCGCCTTGTTCGAATTGAATCGGCTAAGTCACTGAGGCGCATCACGATAGGCGTGGGCGGGCGCGGAAGTTCATTGTCCGGTCGTCACAGCTGGCGTGCGCTTCGACGCGTTCGTGACGAACCAGCCAATGGCTAACGTGCAAACCTATGCAATGTTGCGAATAGGTTGCGCTGCTGTTCGCTTATTCGACGAGTCGAACTTTTGGGGGGATTGCGCGGTCGGAAGAGTTGATCGACGTGCCGGGCCTAGCAGTCCGCCGCCAACGCCAGGGCCGGACGTTGAGAAGTTTGATCGGCCAAGTGCAGCAAGAACCTAACTGAGAGGCCAGGGGACGTGGCGAGGAAGCTCAAATCAATGCGTTCTTGGCGGGCAAGGCCGCGCATGAGGCGGACGCCGAAGCTTTTTGCGGTATGAGACAACGATGCTGGAAGCGCGCCGACGCCCCTGTCGATCACCTCAATGAGAAGTTCTCCGGGTTTCCCGGGTGTAGAGCGAACTGTGATCTCTCCCTCTTGGTCTTCGGGGTAGGCATATTTCAACGCGTTCATAACGGCTTCAGTTACCATCTGACCGATGGCGAGGTTCATGGCGTTTGTCACAAGATGCGATCCTTTGACCTCATCCACAACTCTACGAAAGGGGCCAGCACTGGCGTCATAAATCGCGCAGACTTGATGCAATATCAGGGAGACGTCGACCACTTGGCTCGTCGGGTTGCTCGTCAGTCGCTTGTTCAGTCCGGCCAACGCCAGAGCCCGGGCCTCGACGGCTGCGAAGGCCAACTGAAAGTCGCGAATCTCGCCGGGGTGTCTCCGAAACTCCTCAAGCGATAAACGGATATAGCTCGACAGGAGCATGAATTGATTTGCGATGCGATGCTTGACCTCCGCCAGGAGGGCACATTGCGCAGCGCACAAAGGAAACGCTTCTGTTATCCCAAAATTCGCTGATGCTTCCGGCGTCGGCATGATGAGAGTCCCCGCTGAACAGGTTGCCCGCATTCGGCAACTGCCTTCTCCTGCCCTCGGGCAGGCCTCGAAGCGGGGGACATATGCGCTCCTCCGGTCACGCAGTCTGTTCACTTTTGACCACACCCTGATCGCAGCGCCCCTAACCGGCCGGAAAATCAAGGCGTTCGCGAGGCCCTGCGGCCTTGCCGGAAAATGCGTGCCGTGAAGATGCGCCGGCAATACCGGCGGCTGTACATTGACCGTATCGAGGCTCGGGCGGCGGTGGGGGAAGAAGCGAACGGCTGGTTTCTAAGAGTCATCCTCTCTGAATCATCAGATAGTCCATCCAGAAAACGAGCGCGACGGGGGGCGCGATTAAGCTGGAGCTGAGAATGTTAACCGGATGTGCCGGGCAGCCGCTGTTCCATAGTGCGAACGATGGTGCGAAATCCCATAGCTTCGTAGAAGTCGATGGCAATCCGATTGAATTCATAGACGCCCAGGGCCACCTTCGTAGCCCCGCGTTTCCGCGCCCATCGACAGGCGCGCGACAGAAGACGCTGCCCAAGTCCGAACCGTCGATACGCTGAACGGACGCTGATTGTATCAATGGAAGCTATGGTTGCCCTCTTGTGAACCATGCCGTCGGGCGCGCGCTGGACTTCCGCCAATATGAAGCCAGCCAGGTGACGGCCGCCTCGATGGGCCACGAAAATGGCAGTATCAGGTCCCTCGATAAGCATATATGGCTGGGGCCGTGCCGGACGTCTCGCCTTACGGAATAAATCCGGACGGGAATTGCGGTGAAACGCATCCACCTCCGCGAACAGCTCGCACAACTGGGGGAAGTCGGCATCTGTGGCGCGGCGAATGGCGAACGACGGCTTTTTCATCGGGCCTCGTCAATGTGTGGAGCGAGCGGGGCGTGAAGATACGCCAACGAAGCTGCGAACCAATGGTCACTCATTGAGCGCCGGATTAGCGGGCAGACGCGGAGAGCTTCAAGCCAAGGGCGTGCATGACGCGGATAACGGTCCCGAATTCAGGGTTACCTTCGGCGCTGAGAGCCTTGTACAAACTCTCGCGCGACAAACCCGCTTTCTTGGCGATCTGCCCCATCCCGCGCGCGCGGGCAACCGTACCCAAGGCCTTGGCTATAAAAGCAGGATCTTCGGTCGCAAGCGCCTCTTCGACATAGGCGCTAATCGCCTCGTTACTGTCTAGATACTCGGCGGAATCGAACGCCGTCGTCTTAAGTTTCGTTTTCTTCTTGGCCATGGCTTAATCCTCCAAGCTTTCTGCAAGCGTCTTTGCTTTCTTGATATCCTTGGCCTGCGTGCTCTTGTCGCCGCCGCTAAGCAGGATGATCAGCGTATTGCCGCGCTGAACAAAATAGACGCGGTAGCCTGGTCCATAGTGAATCCGCAACTCGCTTACGCCACTTCCGACCGGCTCAACGTCTCCAAGGTTACCCAGCGCGAGCCGGTCGATCCTTGCGAGAATTTTGGCTCGGGCTCGCTGGTCGCGGAGGGCGCTCATCCATTTTGCGAACGCGTCGGTTTGGCGAACTTCCACCATCCGTTATTGTATCCTATGGGATACAAATGTCAATTCATTGCCTTCCTGAATAGGGAGGGTGAAACCAAGTGGTAGGGGTGCCGTAGGGGATTCGAACTCCGCTCCATTCTATGCGCCGGCGCCACCCTCCGCATCCGTTTCGTGGGTTATATTCATTGACAAACGTCCCTAATAAAGGGACAATCACAATTCGACTGCGGAATGAATGACGATACGCTCTGAGGGCTCTTTGACATCGTAAACAAAGGATTTTGGCGGGTGGGCAAGCGTGCCCGCTCACCGCTTCTGCGGGACGGGTGATGCATGCCCTGTTGTCGGAAATTGCAGCACAGTGCAGCGCTGCTGCAGCATGCTCTTGAGCGGGTCTAAATCTCTGTCAGGCATAAGGAATTGCCCATCTGCAGCGTAAAATCTGCAGCATGGCGAAACATGACAAGTCGCACGCAGGCCCTTCAAGTGTCGCAAGATGTCGCAAGATGTCGCAAAACCGGAAAATCGCGATAAGTCCTTGGGGAGAGACCGAAAATCCGAACATGTCGCATGTCGCAAGTGTCGCAAGTGTCGCAAGTTTGGGGTGCGCCCCGGAACTTCACAGCTTACGCCGGAAGCCACGGCCCGAGGTAAGCGGCCCTCATTCCCGCCTGCGCGCGCGCTTCAAGATTGAACGGCGGTTTAGGCTTGCCGGTGAACCGTGCGGCCAGCACGTCCTGATATGTCGTCACCGGGTCGATCCCGCGCTGGCCGCAAAGATATTCAAACCAACGCACGCCCACGGCGAGGTGTTTGATCTCGTCA
This sequence comes from Fidelibacterota bacterium, assembly GCA_947473445.1. GTDB lineage: Bacteria > Pseudomonadota > Alphaproteobacteria > Rhodospirillales > Rhodospirillaceae > SHVO01. Next base: position 4,641 of record CANJEU010000126.1, read on the forward strand.
GTGTAGATCACGCCCAGGATATCGGCGGTTTCCGTATCGTCGTTCTGTCGAAGTTTCGCGGCGCCCAGCACGGTGGTGTCCAGGCCCCGCGCTTCCAACGTCATCGGTATAAGGGCCAGCCGCGCGACGAGGTCATCGGCGGTGATTTCAGCCGCTTCCCACAGTCCATTATGGCCGGGCATATCGCCGTAGTTCACGCCCCACTGCGCAAGGCGTTTACGTAAGAGATCGAAATGCATGGCTTCTTCGGCGGCCACGCCTACCCAGTCGTCAAAGAACGCTTCGGGCAAATCCTCGGCGCCAAAGCGCGCGATAATGTCCCACGCAAGGTCGATGGCATTGAACTCGATATGCACGAGGGAATGCACCAGCGCGATCCGGCCCTTGGGGCCGGACGAGCGTTTGGGCATTTGGCCGGGACGTAACAGTTCAGGTTTCGCCGGCCGTGCCGGCTGGCTGGGCGGCGTCGCGGTGCCGATCGTACGCGCGCCGCTGCGCCACCGCGCGGCGGCTTCCGCTGTCAGAGCGACCTTAGCGTCCGGATCGGTCGCGGTGAGGACTCTGACAGCGTCGTCGCGCAGACTCACAGTGATTTGAGCGCCTTGATGACTTCGTCGGCATGGCCGGGCACGCCGACTTTACGCCATTCGGCGCGCACCTTTCCGTCTTCCCCAATCAGGAAGGTCGAGCGTTCGATGCCCATATACTTGCGGCCGTACATATTCTTTTCTTTCCACACGCCGTAGGCTTCCGTCACGCCCGCATCGTCGGCGAGCAGGGAGAAGTTCAGCTTGTACTTGGCCTTGAACTTCTGGTGGCTTTTCACGTCGTCTTTCGACACGCCCAGCACCACCGCATCGGCCTTGGAGAAATTCGCCTCGGCATCGCGGAAGGCGCAGGCTTGCGTCGTGCAGCCGGGCGTATCGTCCTTGGGATAGAAGTACAGGATCACGCGCTTGCCACGGAAATCCTTCAGCGAGACTTTCTTGCCGGCATCGCTGGTCAGCGAGAAGGCCGGCGCGAGCTTTCCAGCGAGGGAGGATGGCGTCGCCGTCGGCGCAGCTTTCTTTGCAGGCGCTTTGCGCGCGGCAGGTTTCGCGGCCTTTTTCTTCGCGACCTTCTTTACCGCTTTCTTCGCGGCCTTCGGCTTTGCGGCTTTTGCTTTGCGTTTTGCGGCCATCTGATCCCCCTATTAATGCGGAATTTCAGCGAAATCGGGCCGGGCCTTCTGGGCCGGCGCCTCGATAAGCCGCTGGAACAGCTCCGAGATAGCCTGGGCGCGCGCCTCCATCAAGCTCTCACAGCCGGTAAAGTCGCTCGCACCCACGGCGCGCGCGAGTTTTAGCTTAAGGCCGAGCGGAATGTCGGCCGGCGCGATATCGCTTTCGAAGGTCAGCCGCAGCATCTGCTGGAGGCGCCCCCAGAGATCGATCCCAGCGATGAGGGTCTCGGCGTCGGAGGGCGAGATTGCCCCATGGGCCTGCAGGCTGGTCACGATGGAATGTGGGTCGGTATCCGCCGGCCGCGCGCCGGGCGTTGCAAGCGCCAGGTACTGCACGATGAACTCCGCGTCCACCAGGCCGCCCGGCCGATGTTTGATGCTCCACGGTCCTTGTGGGCCTTTGTCGCGGCGCATGCGGCCGCGCATGTCCTCAACCGCAACCACCAGCGGCCGCGGATCACGCGGTTTTGCAAGCGCCTCGGCGATCACCTTCTCGATGCCGTCTTTCAGCGGACTGTCGCCCAAAACAACGCGAGCGCGGGTGAGGGCCATATGCTCCCACGTCCAGGCGTCCTGCATCTGATACTTGGTGAAGGCCTCAAGACTGGTGGCCAGCGGCCCTTTATCGCCGCTCGGCCGCAGGCGCATATCGATCGAATAGAGCTTTCCTTCCGACGTCAGCGACGTGAACGCCGTCAC
>CANJEU010000127.1 GCA_947473445.1 Fidelibacterota bacterium
ATTTCTGCCGTACTTCGTACCCCCCTTGGTCTCGCTTTAGCCTTCGCACTTCTTGTGATGTGGATGGCGGCGCCTCCTGTAGCTGCGCAATCAGCACTTCCGAAGATTCTGGTCATCGGCACCGGTGGGACGATCTCCGGGGTGCAGCCCGAGCCTGGTACACTTGGCAGCTATAATGACCACAAACAGGTCAACCAGCTCGTTTCCGCTCTGCCGGTGATCGCGAAATACGCCCAGGTCGAATCCGAAGAGTTCCTAAATATAGGCAGCAACGAAATCACGATCGAGAACTGGCTTAACCTTGCGCGCCGGATCAACAAGGTCATTACCGAGCGCAAGGACCTCTCCGGAATCGTTGTCACGCACGGCACGGCCACCCTCACGCAGACGGCGTTTTTCCTCTACCTCACGATAAAGTCCGACATGCCGGTGGTCATCCTGGGGGCTCAACGTCCCTCGACCGGTATCAGCGCGGACGGTCCGCTCAATCTTCTCTCGGCCATTCGGGTGGCAGCCTCGCCGGACGCGCGCGGTAAGGGCGTACTGGTCGTCATGGACGAGCGCATCATGTCGGCCCGCGACACCCAGAAGTATTATGGCCGGAGCGGCGGTTTCGACACCGGCGAGATGGGGATGCTGGGTGTCGTGAATTCCCGGTCCATCGAATTCTTTTACGCGCCGACACGACGTCACGCCGCGCAAGTCGAATTTGACCTGAGCGGTGTAAAGACGTTCCCCAGAGTAGATATTGAGTACGGTTTTGTCGGGTCGGGAAAGAGAGCGAAGACAGACGCCAAGGCCATCGTCGTTGCAACGACGCTCTTCACCCCTGACGAAAACGCCTATTTCACGAGTCTTCAGAAGCAGGGTGTCATCGTTGCGACGACCTTTCCCTCCGGAGACAATGTCTCGTCGGCGAGCGGCAGTTCGTCCGACGGCCCGCGGTTGATCTCGATCCAGCGCATGACGCCGATCCATGCCAGAATTCTGATGATGGTGGCGCTGACGAAAACCCAAGACCCTGAGGAAATCGAACGTATTTTCAGCGAATACTAGGCCGTGCTACGCGGGCTCGTCAGAGGCTGCGGCACCCAGGATTTACATTGCGGGGAACTTTCATGGTCGTAGGGCCAGACGTGATTGGGCCGCTCTGCTCTTAGACGGATGCAAGATCCGTCATGCGGATGCGATCCGTGCGATTGGGGTTACCGAAGTGACTTACTGCCGATGGCGTAACGAGTACGGCGGACGGAATGGTGACCAGGTTAAGCGTCTAAAGGAACGTAGAGTGGGTCCCAACGGTCCGAACCCCACCTTAGGCCCGCCGGGCCGCGCGGCAAATATAAAGGCCTTTTCAGTATCTTGGGGCCCGCGCCGAGACACTGAAACGTATTACAATCCAGTGCGAGCGGACGCGTCCATAAGACGGTATATTTAGACGGCGGGCCCTGGCCGTCTCGAAGGCGCCTAGACAGGTTATCTTGTCAGCATCTTCTGCGCAGAGGTATTGAGGAGGAAATGATGGTGAGGAAGTCCCCAATCACAAGCGTACGAGCACTCCTTGCCTTAGCACCTCTTCTTTTGGCGTGGGTGAGCACGTCAGCCTCGGCCGAAGAAACCCGCCACTTCGTGATGTCGAAGTTCTGGCACGCGGCCAACAATGCCGCCGACGACTGCCCCGGCGGCGTGAATCCAAAATATCCGGAACTTGTTCCCATCAATCTTGCAAACCTCGGATACTCGGCGCGTGAAATCGCCGCACTCCTGGAGCGCGACGCCGCGTCCGAGGGTGGCGATTGGGAGAACGACGAACTTACTCAAATCCTGTTCTACCGCGCGAGGATCAACGGGAAGCCGGCCAACGCCTACATGCATCCTTTGGCGGTGAAAGATCCGGGCCTCAAGGCCTGGGGCGGCAAAATGGCTTACGGTTTCGATCTCGACGGAAAAGGTGAAACACCAACCTCCTTCACGGATCCGGAAGCCGGAGTGAAGGGCGTGAAGCATGAGCTCGCGCGCGTCTACGGATGCAACGATCAATTTCGCGCTCGCCTTCGGGACGGGAGTGCCGCTGGTCTCTTCTTCTGGATGGCGATAAAGGACGCGGCGCCGGCCTGGACGATCAGCATCACCGGGGAAAATCTCGACAAGGGCGGGCCCGTCACGATCAAGATCAGCCGCGCAATGGAGCCTATCCGTTATAACGGAAACGGCACCGCCCGCGCGGACATGAGCTATCGCGCCGATCCGGATCCGCGGACCGCGAATAACGTCTACGCCGGCGAGGTCAAGGACGGGCTCATATCGATAACGCGGCCCGGGCCTTTATTTATGATCCAGGAGCCGCTGCTCTTTCCGCTATTCACGATGCATCAGTTCAATGCACGCATGAAAATGAATGCAAGCGGTGTGCTTGAAGTGTTGATTGGAGGCTACCAGCCCATCGACGAGATTTATCATTTCTGCGGCAGCGCCAACATGGAAGCCGAGAAGAACTTCTGCGCCGAACCGCCGGGCATCTATCATCTGCTCGTCCGGCATGCGGACTACGACCGCGACCCCGCAACTGGGCGCAATCGTGCGATCTCCTCGACCTATTATCTCGAAGCGGTCCCGGCGTTCTTGGAGCCCACGATCCCGGTTGGCGGCGCCAGCGCGGGGGGCACGCAATGATAAAAGCGTTGCGCAGAGCGGCGTTTGCGAAGGTCGCGTTCGCCGCCGTCATTTTGGCGTCGGCGCCGGCGTTACCGGCGAGTGCGCCCTCCGCCGGAGAACCAGCCGCCCCGATGCGCCGGCTCACACCGGAGCAATACGCCAATATCATTGAAGAAGTTTTCGGGAACTCTGTCGAGCTCGGCGGACGTTTCGAGCCCGACATGCGCGTCGAGCACCTGAATGAGGTCGGCTCGGGCAAGGTCAGCGTCTCCTCGACCGGGATGGCCCAGTACAACGCCATGGCGCGCACGGTCGCCAAACAGGTGACCCACCCCGCCAATCGTCACCTCATGATTCCCTGTACGCCGGCCAGCGCGAAGGCGGCGGATGACGCCTGCGCGAAGCAATTCCTGTCGCGTACGGGCCGTCTCCTATTCCGGCGCCCGATGACTGAGCGTGAGGTGGGCATTTACGTGCGCGCCGCGAATGTGGCTACGGCGTCCACCGGCGACTTTTACACCGGTCTATCCCTCTCATTGAGCTCGGTGCTGTCGTCGCCTCAGTTCCTTTTCCGCCAGGCGACAATCGAGGCGGACCCGGACAATAAGGGCCAAGTCCGCCTGGACAGCTTTGCCAAGGCGACGCGCCTGTCATTCTTCTTATGGAATTCGATGCCGGACGAGGAGCTTTTGGTTGCCGCGGAGAAGGGCGAGTTGCGCTCGCGCCGTGGCCTCGAGCGCCAGGTCGCCCGAATGATCGCTTCGCCGCGCCTGGAGAAAGGAGTGCGGGCCTTCTTTGCCGACATGTTCCAGCTTGATGACTTGGCGTCGCTGTCGAAAGACTCGACGATATATCCGAAGTACGACGCCGTCGTTGCCAAGAATGCACGCGAGCAGACCTTGCGGACGATCCTCGACCTCGTCGTCGATCAGAAGGGCGACTACCGGGACCTGTTCCGGACGAGAAAAACCTACCTGACCCAGGCACTTGCATCGCTCTATCAGGTGAAGCTGATCAACGACATTCCCAATGGTTCGCCGGATACGTGGCAGGAATTCACCTTCGCACCCAACGATCCGCGTACCGGACTCTTGACGCATCTCAGCTTCGTGGGGTTGCACTCCCATCCCGGCCGCACCTCGGCGACTTTACGCGGAAAGGCTCTGCGCGAGATCGTGATGTGCCAGAAAGTACCGGCCCCGCCGGATGCGGTCGACTTCGCAGTTGTTCAGGACACGTCCAACCCAGTACACCGCACGGCGCGTGATCGGCTGACGGCGCATCAGGCGAACCCGGTCTGCGCCGGTTGTCACAAGCTGACGGACCCCATGGGCCTAGCGCTTGAAAACTTCGACGGCAGTGGCGCATTTCGCACCAAGGAAAATGGCGTTGAGATCGACACCGCCGGTCAGCTGGACAATGTGAAGTTCAACAATGCGGCCGAGCTCGGCCAGGCGGTTTACAATCACCCGGCTACGACATCATGTGTGGTCAATCGCCTCGCGGCCTATGGCCTTGGACGGCCCGTCGTCTTAAGCGATCGCGAATGGATCGGAACGCTTACTAAGGAGTTCGCCGCAAAAGGCCATATCGTACCAGCTTTGATGCAGGCAATCGCTACCAGCTCAACGTTTTTCCAAGCCGAAGCTCGTCCGCCGATCACCGGTGAGCGCGAAGCAGGAAACTGACCTCGCGAGGAGGGTCAAACATGAGAAAGTTTAATCGCCGGATGATGTTGCGCGGCATGGTGATGGGAAGCGGCGTTGCCGTTGGCCTGCCCTTGCTCGATGCGTTCTTCGACACCAACGGCTTGGCACTTGCCGACACCGGCACGGCGCCGCCGTCGACCTTCGGGCATTGGTATCAAGGCCTCGGCCTCAACCCGGGAATGTGGGTGCCGAAGAAGGCCGGGGCCGGTTACGAGAACAACATCCAGCTGAAAGTCCTCGACCCCTATCGCGACAAGATCAACATCTTCTCAGGAATGAAATACTTCCTGGACGGGCGGCCCCACGAAACGCACACATCGACCGTTCAGATCGCCACGACCGGCGCGGTGTTCGACAGCGGACCGATCGGTCCAAGCCTTGATTCCAAGATCGCGGACGTCATTGGGACGCGCACGCGCTTCCGTTCGTTGGAAGTCACCCTGGACGGGTCGCGCGGCAGTTGGAGTCGGCGCAGCGGAGCCTCGGTGAACGCTTCGGAAGGTTCGCCGACGGCGCTTTATGCGCGGATTTTTGGTGCCGAGTTCAAAGACCCGAATGCCGCCGATTTTACGCCGGATCCGTTGGTCATAGCGCGCAAAAGCGTTCTTTCGGCCATCTCCGAGCAGCGAGCGGATCTCGCACAACAGGTCGGCGTCGCCGACCGCGCCCGCCTCGACGAATTTTTCACCTCGATCCGCGACATCGAAACCCAGCTTGAGCTCGAATTGCAGAAACCCGCGCCGATGGTGGGCTGCAAGATTCCGGCGGAGGAGGCTGAGTCGAAGCCGGACAGCTCTCTCGAGAACATCGTTCCGAACAGCAAAATCATCGCCCGCCTCTTGTCTTATGCCATGGCCTGCGGTCAGACGCGCGTGGTCAATCTCAATCTCGGCGCTCAAGGCTGGCGGCGCCAGGGCGCGCCGAACACCTGGCACACGGCGACCCACGAAGAGGCGATCGATCCGGCGCTCGGCTACCAGAAAATCGTTTACGGGTATATCGAACAGGCCAACCTGATCTTCGCGGACTTCATCAAGACGCTGGCGGAAACACGCGAAGGCGACCGCACGTTGCTCGATCGTTCGCTGGTACTGTGGCAGACCGATCATGGAGATGCGCGCGCTCACACCGTCGAAGATATCCCGATCATCACCGCCGGCTCTGGCGGCGGTTTAATCAAGACCGGTATGCATATTGCGGCGCCTGGCGAACCGTGCACGCGAGTTGGTCTGACCGTTCAGCAGGCGCTTGGCGTGCCGCTCAACAGTTGGGGTGGCCGCTCGAACCAGACGTCCAAGACGATCACGGAAATCCTTTAAAGGAGACAAGCGATGGGTCGCTCGTTCGCAAACATTGCCGGTCTATCCTCACTCCTGATAGCCCTGACGGGCGTAACGGCACACGCGGCAGACAAAGCGCGTGTAGAACCCTTCGGCGCGCTGGCGACCCCGGAAGGGATCACGATGCAGCCCTTGGGACTTGCGGCCGGCTACAGCCTGAGCAAACCTACCGCCACCAAACTCCCGCGCGAGCAGTTGGTCTATGCCAACGGCGAGGGGCTGACCCTTTACACCTACGCCGGCGATTCGCTGGGGAAACCGACCTGCGTCGACACCTGCGCGGAGATGTGGAAGCCGGCGCTGGCTCATGCCGGCGCAAGGCCGGTGGCAGGGTGGTCTCTCATCAAACGCACGGACGGGCAGCTGCAGTGGGCATTGAACGAGAAACCGCTCTACACATTTGTGGAAGACGTCGATCCGGGCTCCGTTGCCGGTAACAGCCCCAAGCGTTATGGACGCGGCGTGCTGGTGGGACCGCGCGGCGCGCGCAGCAAGTCGATTCCCGCTGATAAGCCGCTCGCGGAAGGTTGGTCCGCGGCGATGATCTATCCGGTGGGCGAAGCGGCTACCCCTCCGGGGATTTCCATCCGTGATGTGGAAGACGCTTTGGCGTTGGCTCTGATCGACAATAGGACCGAGCGCACGCTCTACGTCTTCGAGGGCGACGTTAAAAAGGCAGAGAAGGGATGTTCCGACCTCGATTGCCGCAAGCTGTGGACGCCTTACAGCGCACCGAGGCTGGCCGTCCCGGTCGGAGATTTCGCTACAGCCACGCGCTCGGATGGCATCACCCAATGGACGTATAAGGGGC
>CANJEU010000128.1 GCA_947473445.1 Fidelibacterota bacterium
AGCACCGCAACCTGTGCTGCGTCGGTGACGACGATCAATCCATCTACTCCTGGCGCGGCGCCGAGGTCGGCAACATCCTGCGCTTCGAGAAAGATTTTCCCGACGCGAAGGTCGTGCGTCTCGAACGCAATTACCGTTCGACGCCGACGATCCTTGCCGCCGCATCCCATCTCATCGCGCACAACGAAGGCCGCCTCGGCAAGACTCTACGTTCAGGTCACGAGAACATCGAACAAGGCGCCCCCATAAAGGTGCGCGGCGTGTGGGACGGGGCGGAAGAAGCGCGCTGGCTGGTGGATGAGATTGAAGTTCTGCAGCGTGCCGGTCACGCCCTCGATCAGATCGCCATCCTGGTGCGCGCCGGCTTCCAGATGCTTGAATTCGAAGAGCGATTGATCACCACCGGAATCCCTTATCGTGTCATCGGCGGCCCGCGCTTCTACGAGCGCATGGAAATTCGCGATGCCGTCGCCTATTTGCGGCTCATCCAACAGCCCGAGGACGACCTCGCGTTCGAGCGTATTATCAACAAACCAAAGCGCGGCCTTGGCGATACCACCATTCAGAAAATCCACATCCTGGCGCGAGCCCAAGCTGTTTCGATGATGGAAGCCAGCCTGCGCATGACTGAAACCGACGAGCTGCGGCCCCAAGCCCGCACCGCGCTCGCGTCCTTCTCTCGCGATATGGAGCGTTGGCGTTCGCTGCGCGAGACCGTGGCTCCGGCCGAAATCGCGGCGCAAGTCCTCGAAGAGTCCGGCTACATCGAGATGTGGCAGAAAGATAAGTCGCCCGAAGGCCCCGGCCGTCTGGACAACCTCAAGGAATTTGTTTCAGGCCTCGACGAGTGGGAAAACCTCGGCGGCTTCCTCGATCACGTCAGTCTCGTCATGGAGAACGATGCGAACGCGGGCGAGGCAGGCGTGACGTTGATGACTTTGCACAGCGCTAAGGGCCTTGAGTTCGACACCGTGTTCATGCCCGGCTGGGAGGAAGACATTTTCCCCAATCGCCGCGCCCTAGATGAAAGCGGCGAGAAGGCTTTGGAAGAAGAGCGTCGCCTTGCATATGTGGGCATCACGCGCGCGCGCCGCCGGGCCTTTATTTCGTTCGCCGCCAATCGGCGCGTCTATAACCAATGGCAGTCCAGCATCCCTTCGCGCTTTGTCGAGGAACTGCCCAAAGAGAATGTCGAACAGGAATCCAATCCGGGCCTCTACGGCCATCGCGGTGGCGGTGGCGGCGACTGGCCCGGCTTCAATGATTCCGCGGGGGCCCGCAGCGGCGCGGGCATCCGCCGCCGCTTGGATATGGCGAACACCGGGACCTGGGAAGTCAAAGAACGCGTGAGCGCCAATGAGTTCCGCATCGGCGACCGCGTCTTCCACCAGAAGTTCGGCTACGGCATCGTGGAAGGGATCGACGATACCAAGCTCGACATCGCCTTCGACAAGGCGGGTCGTAAAAAAGTTCTCGATAGTTTTGTGGAGCCCTCCAAGTGAGCGACATCGGTTCGGCCTGGAGCGCGAAAGTCACCGTGCGCACGGAACACGCGGACGCGTTTGAACTCGCGTTCGCAGGCGTTGCGGGCGTCGTGAGCATGTACGAAGCTCACCCCGACGGCTTTACCTGGACTGTCGAGGGTACTTTCGATGCCGCACCGCCGCGCGCCGAGCTTGCGCAGCGCGTCGCCCTCGCGGCCTCTAGTCTTGGGATCCCCGAACCCGAACTCATCATCGGCAAGGTGCCTGAGAAAGATTGGCTATCCGAGAGCGTCGCGGCGTTTCCGGCGCTGACGGCGGGGCGTTTCTATATTCACGGCGACCATGTCGAAGGCCCGTTTCCCCCCGGCGCGATCCGCATCCTCGTGAATGCCGCGACGGCGTTTGGTTCAGGCCATCACGCCAGCACGCTCGGATGCCTGCTCGCGCTCGATGACCTCTCCCATCGCCGCAAGACGGTCGGCCGCGCGCTCGACATGGGCGCGGGGACCGCCATCCTTGCCATCGGCATGGCGAAAGCCTGGCGCACGCCGGTTGTCGCCGCCGACATCGATCCCGTGGCGGTGAAGGTCGGCCGCTATAACGCGAAGCGCAATGGTGTCGGCCCGCTTGTGCGCGCCGTGCTCAGCGAAGGCTGCGGCCAGCGCGAGGTGCAGCGCGGTGGACCCTACGACGTCATCACCGCGAACATCCTTGCGCGTCCTCTGGCGGCCATGTCCGCCGATCTTGCGCATCTGCTCGCGCCCGGCGGCACCTTGATCCTTGCGGGTTTCCTGCGCCATCATGAACAAATGGTGCTCACGCCCTACCGCATGCACGGCCTGCGCCTCGTGAAGCGCTACCGCCTCGCGCCGTGGACGACGTTAGTGCTGCGGAAGTAGCGCGGCCTTACGGCAGCACCAACACCATCTCGCGGTCTTCGCGCTTGAGGAACAGCACGGTTTGACTCTTTGCTGTCCCGAGCAATTCTTCCAGCTGCGCCGCGGTTTTGACGGGCTTGCGATTGACGGCGGTGATGAGGTCGCCTTCGCGCAGATCAATGGCCGCGGCGGGGGAGTTCTCCGCGACTTCGCGCACGCGCACGCCTTCGGGCGTATTTTCAAGGATCGCGCCCATCACTTGGCTCGGCTGCGCGGGTTCGGGCGCCGCGGCGGCTTGCTGCGCGGGGTTGGCCTTTTCGACCGCGAGTTCGAACTCGCGATCCTTCCCGTCGCGAACGACGCCGACCTTAACGCTTGTACCCGGCTTCACGAGCCCGACGCGATTACGCACGTTGGCTGATCCTTCGACGGCCGCGCCGTCCAGCGTGACAATCACATCCCCGGCCTCGATACCGGCTTTGTCGGCGGGCGATCCCGGCTCTACGCTGTTCACGAGCGCGCCACGGTTTGTGGTCAGGCCGAGGTTCTGCGCGAGTTCGGGGGTTACGTCGCGGATCGCCACGCCGATCCGGCCACGGCTCACTTCTCCGTTCTGGATCAATTGATCCATCACGTTCGAGGCGATGCTCACCGGTACGGCGAACCCGATGCCGATATTGGCCCCGGGCCCGATAATGACTGTAGGCGTGCCGATCAGTTCGCCCTTGAGATTGACCAGGGCGCCGCCGGAGTTGCCGGGATTGATGGCGGCGTCCGTTTGTATGAAATCCTCATAACCCTGATCGATGAAGCCGGCGCGGCCCATGGCCGAGATAATCCCGCTGGTGACCGTCTGGCCCAAGCCGAACGGATTGCCGACGGCGAGCACGTAATCGCCGACTTGCATCTGCGACATGTCGCCGAGGGGAAGGGCGGTCAGGTTGTCGGCCTCGATCTTGAGCAGGGCAAGGTCCGTCGCCTGGTCCTTGCCGACGACCGTGGCGGTGAAGGTGCGGCGATCCTTGAGCGTCACCGCGATATCGGTCGCCTTATCGACGACGTGGAAATTGGTCAGCACATAACCTTGCTTGGCGTCGACGATGACGCCTGACCCCACGGACGAACGCTCTTGTTTGGGCAGTTCATCGGGCACACCGAAGAACCTACGGAAGCGGGGGTCCCTCAGGGCCGGCGGCAAATCGGCGGCCTCAGACTCGGCCTTCACCTGAATGTTCACAACCGCCGGCGTCACGCGTTCGACGATGTCCGCGACACCGGTGTAGGGAACCGGCGCGCCCGCGGGACCGCCCACCAGACCCGAGGCGGCCGGAGCATCCGGCGCGGCGGTCGGGGACTGAAGGGTTATGTCCGGCAAGGGCAGTTTGATGTCGCCGTCCTGCAGCAACATCACCGTGCCGCCGAACGCGGCCAGGACCAGCAGGGAAACGACAAAGGTTTTTGCGCGGGACATATGGGCTCTCGGGTGAATTTAGCTGTGATGTGGGGGGATTAGTGCGCTGGTCAAGGAGGGTGGTCCACTTCGCGTATATCTTCAAATCCAAAATCAGTAACAAAATCAGATAATTACCGCGTCGCTGGCCGTCCGCCTCTTCTCAAGTGCATCGATCCGCGCCTCCAATGCGCCACATCTCGTAGCCTGGACGGCGGAGGGATGACAATTTGTTGATTGCTTCATGTAACCGTCACGACGACGTCACAACAAGCGCGCATGGTGTGGCGCTCTCTCTTGCCACCTTTAAGCGTGCAGGTCTTCCCACCAATGTCAGATCAAGCGAGCGCCGTGCTGATTCGAGACGCGGTCCACAGCTCTAGCCCAACCCTCAGCCGCAGCGACAACCGTTTTGCCAAAACCTTTGACCGCTTGGTCTACACGCAGATTTGGGAAGATCCCGAAGTCGACATCGAGGCCATGGCGCTGAGACCTGGCCACCGCGTCGCGACGATCTGTTCGGCCGGTTGCAATGCTCTTTCCTACCTGACAGCCGCCGATAACGTGGAAGTCACGGCAATTGACCTCAATTTCGCCCACTTATCGCTCGCCGGTCTGAAGCGCGCCGCGCTGCGAACGCTCGACTCTCACGACGACTTTCGCTCGCTCTTCGTTGCCGCGGCGGGCGAGCGTAACCGCAGCCTCTATGAGCAGAAAATTGCGCCGGCGCTTCACCCAGACATGAAGACTTATTGGGAAAAAGGCCGCCGTCCGCGATACCAGGATTTCGTATCGGGCTTTTTCAAGAAGGGTCTTCTCGGAACGGCGATCACTCTCAGCCGTATCCTCGCGCGGCTGCACGGCGTAAACCTCGAACAGGGTCTAAACCTCGACGATGCTGATAAACAGCGCGCCTGGGCCCGCACGCACCTCCGCCCAATCTTCGAAGGACGGTTGCTCTCTCTGTTCTTCTCGCTCCGGCATCCGCTCTTCCTGCTTGGCATACCGCCGCGGCAATTTAATCTTCTGTGCGATGGCCGCCCGAACGATATGGCCCACGTTCTGGCAACGCGGACAGAGCAACTCGTGGGGGCCGCCAAATCGAGCGAGAACTACTTCCTGTGGCAGGCCTTTACGCACGGATATGCGCCGAACGCCGATGGCCGCGCCCTGCCGCCTTATCTCGCACGCGAGAATTTCGACGCGATGCGCCGCCGCGCAAATAGCCTGCACCTTGAGCATGACTCGATGACGGGTTTTCTGGCGCGCCAGGAAGCCGGCTCATTCGACCGCTATGTTCTCCTCGATGCGCAAGATTGGATGGACGCGCGAACTTTGGCGGACCTATGGAGCCAGATCGGACGCACGGCCCGTCCCGGTGCGCGCGTGATTTTCCGCACGGCCGGCACGAGCGCGCCGTTTAACGACTGTGGCTCCGCTGGCGCATGGTCGGGCTGGCGTCGGCTCGACGAGCTATCAAATCGCCTTCACGCCCGTGACCGTTCGGGCATCTACGGCAACTTCCATGTCTATGAACTGGCCGCCTGAGCGGAGCGATATCACATCATGGATCGGAAATGGCCGGGCGCGCCTGGACGTCATCACCTCCGGCGGCAAACGCTGGCCGGTTACGTTAGGGGACGCGGACCAGGGGCCACAAGCGACGTGGTTGACGTCTCTCGTCTCCGCGCTCGTCGGGACTCCGAAGGACGAAGCGACCTCGGACAGCACGGCGGCTGGCCGGTTTTTGCGCTTCGTCCTGAGCGCCGTCGAGCGTGTGAGTCAATTCGCAGGGGCGGACAAAGCCGCGATCGTTAATAACGCGCTCCTGTCGGTTTCGCCGGTCGGTCCGTCGCAGCTGCATGGACTTGCCGGCGCGCTGGCCGCAGCGTCGGCACGCTGGCCCAAACGCGTCATTTTCGCGCGCGGGATTGTCGCCGGGCGTGATGCGGTGAAGGCCTGCGCTTCCCTGGCCGGAGGTATCTCGTTTCCCAATCGCGTCTGCTACACGTTCGATATGACGACCGGGCAATTGCCCGACAAGATCAACGCGCAGCGCGATAGCGCGCTCTTGCGCAAGGGTAAGCTGACGCGCCTCAGTCACGACGCGTTCACGCCGGACGATCTTGCACGCGCGCATGCGCAGTACACCTCTGTGTATATCGGACGCCACGGGGGCCGAAATCCGCATCTCAGCGCCCAATTCTTTGACGATCTTCACCGGGCGAAGGGCGCGGAGTTCTTTGGGCTGAAGTCGGACGGCGTCCTTGTGGCTTTTGTCGCCTTGCGTGATCACGGCGATTTCCTGTCGGTGCCACTCCTGGGTTATCGTACCGACGCCGATAAGAAGGTGGGACTTTATCGGCAGATCTTCGCTCTGGCCCTTGAGGTCGGACGCGAGCGGAAAACGGTGGTCAACTTCGGCGCAGGGGCCAGCCACTACAAGAAGCTGCGCGGCGCAACGGCTGCGGTCGAATATATGATCATCATTCCGACGCGGGCTACCCTGCTCGGCCGCGCGATTCACGCCATGCTCAAAGCCTCGGAAGAACCTCTCGATCGCCTCGTGCCGAAGGCGATCATGCACTTCGATGGCTGATGGTCGCGGTGAATAGTCCCGCGGGGATGCTGATGTCGTCGGCGTCAGTGACCAATAACAGGCGCAACACGCCGTCTTCGAGACGCGCATCGATCCCCTCGATC
>CANJEU010000129.1 GCA_947473445.1 Fidelibacterota bacterium
CGGATCCCACATCCACCAGCCGCCCCAGCCGAGGGTATAATAGGCCCACCAGCTGCCTAGTCCGATGCCGAGCGTCAGCGACAGCCAGGCCGCCAGCGTCCACGGGCGAACCCAGCGCGCCCAGGCTGCGTCGACACGGCCCTCGATCAGCGCGGCGACGGCGAAGGAGAAGGCCATCGAGAAGCCGACATAGCCGAAGTAGAGCATCGGCGGATGAATGGCGAGGCCAGGGTCCTGAAGAATCGGGTTGAGCCCGTTGCCTTCTTCCGGGGTCGGGAAAAGGCGGATGTACGGATTCGAGGTGAAGAGAATGAAGGCGATGAAGCCGAGGCTGATCATCCCTTGCACGGCCAGCGCGCGCGCGCGCAGCGACGGCGGAAGATTGCGGCCGAGCACCGCGACGAGCGCGCCGAAGATGGCAAGAATCGTCACCCACAGGACCAGCGAGCCCTCGTGATTGCCCCACACGCCACTGATTTTATAGATGAGCGGCTTTGCGGAATGCGAGTTCTGGTAGACGCCGACCACGGAGAAGTCCGAGGTGACGTAAGCGTGCACCAAGGTGCCGAAGGCAAACGCGATCAGGAAGAACTGCAGCACGGCGGCTTGGCGCGCGACGTTCATCCACGCGACGTTGCCGCGCGCCGCGCCGATTAGCGGCACGGAGGACTGGATGAACGCCACCGCCAAGGCAAGGGCCAGCGCGAAATGTCCCAGCTCGATGATCATCGCTTTATTCCAACTCCCTTGGCCGTACGCGAAGCGGTTAGTGCACGACCGCCACGGGTACCGGCTCGCCTTCTTTCCAGCGGCCGCTTTTCTTCAAAGCGTCGGCCACTTCGGGCGGCATGTAGTTCTCGTCGTGTTTGGCCAGCACGTTGTTGGCCACGAATATGCCTTCGGTCATCTTGCCCTCGGCGACGACGCCCTGCCCCTCGCGGAACAGATCGGGAAGGATTCCGACATATTTCACACTGACCGTTTCGACGGTATCGGTAACGTCGAAGGAAACACGCTCGCCTTCCTTCACCACACTGCCATTGGCTACCAATCCGCCGATGCGGCAACGCTGCGCGCACACGGGCTTCGCGGCGACTTCGGTGGGGCTGAAGAAGAGGACGATGTTGTCCTCGAACGCGGTCAGCACGAGAGCAAGACCGCCGCTGAGGGCGAGTAGTCCCAGAAGCACAAAGTATAGCCTGCGACGCTTGCGGGTCATGGCGTGCCTCTGCGGTTTGCCTTGAGCGTCTCGAATTCACGTTCGCGCGCCTTCAAGGTTCGGCGCGTGAGGATCAGGATGCCGCCGAGCGCGAGCGCGGCGAGACCGTAAGATGTCCAAACCCAGGCGGCATATCCGCCCATGTCGATGAAGGCTGCGAAGCTGTCAAAGGCCATATCTGTTACTCCGCCGGCTGCGCGGCCGCGTGGCCGGCGATTTGCGAGAGGCGCGCGTTACGGATTTTCGCCGCCAAAAGTTCGCTGCGCAGGCGCAGCACAAGCAGCGCGAAGTAGAACATCGTGAACGCGCCCATCATCAAGAATAACGGGAGGAGGAGCGAGGGATGCACGGAACTGTCTATGCCTTCGCTGCTGGCCTTCATGATCGATGGCTGGTGCAGCGTATTCCACCACTCCACCGAGTAATGGATGATGGGAACGTTGATGGAGCCGACCAGCGCCAGGATCGCTGCGGCTTTGTCGCCGCGCTCGGAATCCTCAAACGCGTCGCTGAGCGCGATGTAGCCGATGTAGAGGAAGAACAAGATGAGCGTCGAGGTGAGACGGGCGTCCCACACCCAGAATGTGCCCCACATGGGTTGGCCCCACAGCATGCCGGTGACAAGGGCGAGCGCGCAGAAGGTCGCGCCCATGGGCGCCGAGGCGCGCGCGGCAAGGTTGGCCATCGGATGACGCCAGATGAGAAACATGGCGCTGTTCGCCGCGATGATCCCGTAGATCATCATCATCAGCCATGCCGAGGAGACGTGGATGTACATGATCCGCACCGTCTCGCCCTGCTGGTAGTCGGGCGGCGAGAAAACGAGCGCAATGGGAATGGCTGCGGCGAACAGAATGAGGCACAGGCCCGCGATCCATGGATAGATGGCGTTGGCGATGCGCATGAACTGCGTGGGGTTGGCGAACTTATGCACGAACGGTCCTTGGTTGGCGCTGGTGTAGCGCGCGAGACGGGCGCGCGACCAGCGCTAATAATATAGGCCTAAAGGCCTGAAAATCCGACATCTCTCGCGTGAATTCGTAGATAGGAAACACGGTTGTTACCGCCCTGATACCTATTCGGCCGCTTGCCGCAGCGCAGCAGCAGTTGCGAAGGGACATAAGGCCGCCGCGATGAGCGCGAGGCCCGCCAAAATCGACAGCATCGGCTGGCTGGGCATGCCGGTGATCGTCGCCTCGATGGCGGCCGTGCCGAAGATCAAAACCGGGATGTAAAGCGGCAGCACGAGCAGCGACAGAAGCACGCCGCCGCGCCGCGCGCCCAACACCAGCGCTGCGCCCAGGGCACCGATCAGGCTTACGGTTGGCGTTCCGAGCAGCAGCGCGAGCACGAGCACGCCATAGCCCTCCGACGGCAGCTGCAGCGTCACGGCGAGAACCGGCGACATGATGATCAGAGGCACGCCTGTCGTCAGCCAATGGGCGAGGACTTTGGCGAGTACGACGAGGACCGTCGATTGGCCGTTGAGAATAAGCTGGTCGAGCGTACCGTCTTCGAAGTCGACCACAAACACACGATCGAGTGAAAGCAGCGCCGCCAGCAACGCGGCAACCCAAACGACGCCGGCGGCAATGCGCGAGAGCACTTCGGCCTCCGGTCCGACGCCGAAGGGAAACAGAACGGTTGCAATGGCAAAGAAAGCGATGACGGTGAGGCTGTCGGCGCTTTGGCGGAGCGCAAGGCGCAGATCGCGCGAGAGGAGAGCCGAAAACGCACTCATAGTTCCACCCACTGTTGGGCAGCGGTGGGCGTGAAGTTGTCGAGGGCGAGCGTTGTGCCGCCTGTCACCAGATCAGCGCCGTGGCTGGCCAGCACCACCATACCGCCGCGGGCGCGGTGCTCGGCGATGGTGTTCGTCAGCGCGCCCGTCGAACGGTCGTCGAGGGCGTTGGCGGGCTCGTCCAGCAGCCACAGGGGCACCGGGCTCGCGATCAGGCGGGCGAGCGCGAGGCGATGACGCTGGCCGGCCGAGAGGAGCCGGGCCGGAAAGTCGGCGAGCGCCGCGAGGCCGAACGTGTCCATGGCCCGGTCGATCAGGGCCGGTTCGCCCGTGCCCCAGAAGGCTGCCCAGAACGCGAGATTTTCGCGCACGGTAAAGGCTGTCTTGATCGCATCCTGGTGCCCGATGAATCGCAGGCGCCGGGCGAGGGCCTCAGGGTCTTCGACGGGCGCGTTGGACCAGAGCAGCCGGCCAGCCACCGGCCGGGCGAGTCCGGCCATCAGCCGCAGGAGCGTTGTTTTGCCGCTGCCGTTGGGCCCACGCAGCACCATGGCTCCGCCGGCCGCGAGCTCAAATCCGAGCCCGGCAAAGACCATGCGTCCGCCGCGCCGGCAGGACAGGTTTTCGCCTGAAAAGGTAGCTGTTTCAAAGGTGTCGCTGGTTCCCACGCAGCGGACCATAAAGCCGAAAGCGGGGGGGAAACAGGGGGTAAAGAAAAAACGGCGGCCGGCGCAAGGAGGAGGGGGAACGCGCCGGGCCGCCAGTTGGTCTAGCTGGTGAAATAACGAGGGGGGTGTCATTTCACCGGTGAAAAGCCATCTGAAGGAGCAAGGATGTCTTTCCCCGTACATTCAATCTAACGATGGAAATATGGCCCTTTTGGGGTTTGGCCGCAGTTCGCGCCCCGGTGGATAACATTTAAAAAACTCTAATAGTCCCAATACCTTGGCAGGGAGCGGCAGCGCGGCAGGCCCTGGACTTTACGGTCGATATGTGGATGATGCGCGGGTGAAGAAAACCGGGGACTACCGGCCGGGGTGGGGACTCTACGCAGTGCACGTATCGGGCGTATCCGATGCGCCGCGCGCGTCCTTCCCGTTTCGGCTCGCGCCATCCCCATTTGTTACGCGGTGAAGGAGTCCTCGATATGCGCCTTAGCGGTCACGACAGCTTGAAAGCCCGTCGCACTCTTACGGTTGGGGGGAAGAGCTACGACTACTTCAGCCTCGCGGTCGCCAGCGAAAAGCTGGGAGACGTCTCGCGCCTTCCGTTCTCGATGAAGGTGCTGCTGGAAAATTTGCTGCGCTTCGAAGACGGCGCCTCGGTCACCATTGAAAACATCAAGGCCCTTGTCGGCTGGCTCGGTCCGAAAAAATCCGATCAGGAAATCGCCTATCGCCCCGCGCGCGTGCTGATGCAGGACTTCACCGGCGTTCCGGCGGTGGTCGATCTGGCCGCCATGCGCGAAGCGATCAAAGCCCTCGGCGGCGATCCGCAGAAAATCAATCCGCTCTCGCCCGTGGATCTCGTCATCGATCACTCGGTGATGGTGGATGCTTATGCGAGCTCTACCTCGCTGCAGCAGAACATCGATCTTGAATTCGAGCGCAACGGCGAGCGCTATCAGTTCCTGCGTTGGGGCCAGATGGGCTTTGATAATTTCCGTGTCGTTCCGCCGGGCACGGGTATCTGCCATCAAGTGAACGTCGAATATCTCGCGCAGGTCGTTTGGACCGGCGAAGAGGGCGATAAAACGATCGCCTATCCCGACACCCTCGTCGGAACCGATTCGCACACCACCATGGTCAACGGCCTGGCCGTACTCGGCTGGGGCGTGGGCGGGATCGAAGCTGAAGCGGCTATGCTCGGCCAGCCGACGCCGATGCTGATTCCCGAAGTTGTCGGGTTCAATCTCGTCGGCAAGATGAAGGAAGGCACGACCGCAACCGATCTCGTGCTGACCGTCACGCAGATGCTGCGCAAGAAGGGCGTGGTCGGCAAATTCGTGGAATTCTACGGCCCGGGCCTCAACGATCTTTCGCTCACCGATCGCGCCACCATCGCCAACATGGCGCCCGAATACGGCGCGACCTGCGGCTTCTTCCCGATCGACGCCGAGACCTGCCGCTTCCTGTCGTTCAGCGGCCGCGATCCGCAGCGCGTTGCGCTCGTCGAAGCCTATGCGAAGGCGCAAGGCATGTGGCGCGACGAAAGCACCCCTGATCCGGTGTTCACCGACACGCTCACCCTCGATATGAGCACCGTCGAGCCGTCGCTGGCCGGCCCGAAGCGCCCGCAGGACCGCGTCACGCTTTCGGCCGCGTCGGTGGAATTCGAAAAGGCGCTCAAGGAAGGCTTCAATCATCCGGTGCCGGTGTCCTCCGACGTCGCCGACCTCAAGGGTCCGGGCGCGAAGGCCCAACTGGAAGACGGCGACGTCGTGATTGCCGCCATCACCTCCTGCACCAACACCTCCAATCCGTCGGTGCTGTTCGCCGCCGGTCTGCTCGCACGTAAAGCCCGCGCGCTGGGCCTGACGCGCAAGCCGTGGGTGAAGACCTCGCTCGCGCCGGGCTCGCAGGTGGTGACCGATTATCTCACGAAGGCCGGCCTCACGGCCGACCTCGACGCACTCGGGTTCAACACTGTCGGCTACGGCTGCACGACCTGTATCGGCAACTCCGGTCCGCTTGACGACAATATCGCCAAGTCCATCGAGAACGGCGATCTCGTGGTCACGGCGGTCTTGTCGGGCAACCGTAACTTCGAAGGACGCATCAGCCCGCATGTGAAGGCGAACTACCTCGCCTCGCCGCCGCTTGTCGTCGCCTATTCGCTGTTCGGCACAATGCGCAAAGACATCACCAAGGACCCGATCGGCACCGGCACGGACGGCAAGGCGATCTACCTGAAAGATATCTGGCCGACCTCGAAGGAGGTCGCCGAATTCATCGAGAAGTTCCTGACGCGCGACATGTTCAGCACGCGGTATTCGGACGTCTTTAAGGGGCCGGCGCCGTGGCAGGCCGTGAAGGCCATCAAGAGCGAAACTTACACGTGGGATAAGAATTCGACCTATGTCGCCAACCCGCCTTACTTCGAGGGCATGACCAAGACGCCCAAAGCCCTCACCGATATCAAGGGCGCGCGTCCCATGGCGATCCTGGGCGATTCGGTCACCACCGATCACATCTCGCCGGCCGGTTCGATCAAGAAAGACAGTCCGGCGGGCAAATACCTCATGGCCCATGGCGTCGAGCAGAAAGATTTTAATTCCTACGGCGCGCGCCGCGGACATCACGAAGTCATGATGCGCGGCACGTTCGCCAACATCCGCATCAAGAACGAAATGGTGCCGGGCGTTGAAGGCGGTATCACCAAGCATCAGCCAAGCGGCGATGTCATGCCGATCTACGACGCGGCGATGAAGTATCAAGCCGAAGGCATTCCCCTGGTTGTTGTCGCGGGCAAGGAATACGGCACAGGCTCGTCGCGCGACTGGGCCGCGAAGGGCACGAACCTGCTGGGCGTGAAG
>CANJEU010000130.1 GCA_947473445.1 Fidelibacterota bacterium
ACCCGGATATCATCGGCCGCGAGCGTATTCTCCAGGTCCACAGCAAGAAGACTCCGTTGGCCGCCGACGTCGACCTTAAGGTCATCGCGCGCGGCACGCCGGGGTTCTCCGGCGCCGACCTCGCCAATCTCGTGAACGAAGCCGCATTGCTCGCCGCGCGCAAAGCCAAGCGCGTGATCGGCATGCAGGAATTCGAGGAAGCCAAGGACAAGGTGCTCATGGGCGCCGAACGCCGGTCCATGGTCATGACCGAAGACGAAAAGAAACTCACCGCCTATCACGAAGGCGGGCATGCCCTCGTCATGCTCCATGTTCCGAGCCATGAACCTCTGCATAAGGTGACCATCATCCCCCGTGGCCGCGCCCTCGGCGTGACCATGTTCCTGCCCGAGCGCGACAAATACTCCATGTCGCGTGTCGAGCTCGAAGCCCAGCTCGCCAGTCTTTTTGGCGGCCGCGTGGCGGAAGAAATCACCTTTGGCCCCGAACGTGTCACCACCGGTGCCTCGGACGATATTCGCCGCGCCACCGATATCGCGCGCCGCATGGTCACCGAGTTTGGCTTCTCCGATAAGCTCGGCCCGCTGCGTTACACCGACAACCAGGGCGAGGTTTTCCTGGGTCATTCCGTGACCCAACAGAAGAACGTCTCTGACGCTACCGCGCGCCTGATCGATGAAGAAGTCCGTAGCTTCGTCGAAGCCGGCGAGGCGACCGCGCGCAAGATCATCGAAGATCACCTCTCGCAGCTCGAGATCATCGCCCAGGGCCTTCTTGAACACGAAACCCTGTCGCGCGAAGAAATCGAAGCGCTGCTGCGCGGCGAAAAGATCAACAAAAGCGAGCGTCATCCGCCGAAGAAAGACCCCGGCCGCCGCTCCTCGGTGCCCACCTCGGGCAACGAGGCTCCGCGCCGCCCCGGCTTCGGCCAAGAACCGACACCGCAACCCGGCGCATAACGCCGCCGTCTCAAACAAAAGGCCCGGTCCTAAGACCGGGCCTTTTGCTTTGAAGCGCGCTAAGGCCCTCGTTCTTATCCGTTCCGCTTGCGGGCGGGTGAGGGGCTTTTTGTTTTCCTCGCCCCACGGCACACTCCCCCCATGACTCTCGTCCACCCTTACGTTACGCCGCGCGGCTTCCTGTCAGGCACGTCGGCACGCGATGCTATCGCCGCCAATCGCGCCGCTGCGTTCGGCCGGGTAGCCGCGTTCACTGCCCTCGACCTCACCGACAGCGCCCTCTCGCCACACGTTCAGCAAACTTTTCTGGTCTCTGAAGCCCCCGCGGCCGCGCAGCCTTGGCTGAAGGCCTTCGCGCAAGCGCCCGAAACCTTCGCCGGCATTTCCCTCGCCGAACCGGTGCTTTTGGGCGTGGTCAACGTCACGCCCGACAGTTTTTCCGACGGTGGCCTGTATAGTTCCGAACACGCCGCCATCGCGCACGGCAAGGCCCTGCTCGAAGCCGGCGCGGCCATCGTCGACGTGGGCGGTGAGTCAACGCGCCCTGGCGCCGCGCCTGTCCCCCTCGACCAGGAGATCTCCCGCGTCATTCCCGTGATCCGCGCCCTCGCGTCCGCCGGGGCCTGCGTTTCCATCGACACGCGCCATGCGCCCGTCATGGAGGCCGCCATCGCCGCCGGCGCCCGCATCGTCAATGACGTCACTGCGCTCACGGGCGAGGGGGCTCTTGCCGCCGTCGCCCGGGGTAAGGCGGCGGTCATGCTCATGCACATGCAGGGCGAGCCGCAGACCATGCAGGCCGATCCCAAATACAAATGGGCGCCAGGAGATGTCTTTGATTATCTCCAAGGGCGCATCGCCGCCTGTATTGCCGCGGGCATCCCCCGGGCGGGTATCGGCATCGATCCGGGCATCGGCTTTGGCAAAAACGACCTCCACAACGCCCAGATCCTCGATCACCTCGCGCTCTTCCGGGCCCTTGGCGCGCCCTTGGTCCTCGGCGTATCCCGCAAAAGCTTTATCGGCCGCATGAGTGGGGGGGAGGACGCCCAGCATCGTCTCGCGGGCTCCCTCGCGGCGGCCGTTCTCGGGGTCTTGCAGGGCGCCCAGATCGTCCGGGTCCACGACGTGGCCGAAACCCGCCAAGCCCTTGCCATCGCTCGCCGGATCGGCGCCGGGGCCTAGGGTGCCCCCGTTAATTCCCCTGAAACCGGCTACCCGTTAAAGTCGCAACTTCTGAGGTTCAAAGGTCGTTAGACAAAAGCTCCGTGCGCGGTTGCTTTCTCTGCCGGAGCGCTTCATATCCGCGACCACACCAATGAGGGGACCTCCTCTGATGACGGCACGTAAGCTTTTCGGGACTGATGGCGTGCGCGGGCGCGCCAATATCGAGCCCATGACGCCCGAGACCGCCATGCGCATCGGAATGGCCGCCGGCCGTTTCTTCACACGCGGCGACCGGCGTCATACCGTCATCATCGGCAAGGACACGCGAATCTCGGGCTACATGCTCGAACCCGCGCTCACCGCCGGCTTCGTCTCCATGGGCATGGACGTCATTCTCGTCGGCCCGATCCCGACCCCGGGCGTTGCTATGCTCACGCGCTCCATGCGCTGCGACATCGGCGTCATGATCTCGGCCTCGCACAATCCGTATCAGGACAACGGCATCAAGTTGTTCGGCCCGGACGGCTACAAACTCTCCGACGATATCGAAGCTGAGATCGAAGAACTGATGGAAGGCAGTTTCGAGAACTTCCGCGCCGGTCCCGATCACCTCGGCCGCGCCAAGCGCCTTGAAGACGCGCAAGGACGTTACATCGAATACGTCAAGACCACGTTCCCACGCGGCCTGCGTCTCGACGGTCTCAAAATCGTCGTCGATTGCGCCAATGGCGCCGCGTACAAAGTCGCGCCCACCGTGTTCTGGGAACTGGGCGCCGAAGTCATTTCCGTCGGCGTGAAGCCCGATGGTTTCAATATCAACAAGCAGTGCGGTTCGCTGCACCCGGAAGAACTCTGCGCGCTGGTCAAACAACATAACGCGCACCTGGGCATCGCGCTCGACGGGGATGCCGATCGTGTCCTCATCTGTGACGAGACCGGCAAGATGATCGACGGCGATCAGGTCATGGCGCTTATCGCGGGCCATTGGCAGAAGACGCAGCAGCTTTCCGGCGGCGCGGTCGTCGCCACCGTCATGAGCAATCTCGGTCTAGAGCGCTATCTCGACACTCTTGGCCTGTCACTGGCGCGCACCAAGGTCGGCGACCGCTACGTCGTTGAACATATGCGCGAGCATGGCTGCAATCTCGGCGGCGAGCAGTCGGGCCATATCATTATGGGTCAGCATGCCACCACGGGCGACGGCGTAATGGCCGCGCTGCAGGTTCTCGCCGCGCTTGTCACCAGCGGCCGCCCGGCCAGCGAAGCCCTGCGCCTGTTCGAACCCATTCCGCAGATGCTGCGCAACGTGCGCCTCGAGCGGGGCGCCAGTGCCGAGGCCGTGCTCGAACTCGACATCGTCCGGCAGGTGATCAAAGCCTGTGAACAGCGCCTTGTCGGCCGGGGCCGTCTGCTCATCCGCAAATCCGGCACCGAGCCGCTCATCCGCGTCATGGCCGAAGGCGACGATGCCGTCGAAGTCGATGACGTCGTCAGCCAGATCATCAACACCATCAAGAAGGCGGCGGCGTAGCCCGCGTTAAGGACGTGCCGCCACTGCCGCGACCAGCCGGGGGTGGAGATCGAGACGACGGAGACTCGGCGGGGCTTGCGCCTGCCCGCTCAAGGCGGTTGCGCGGCCCCTTGCATGTTGGCCCCGGTCACACGGCTTTTGATAGCGACTCAAATGGTCCAAAATTGACGGCCTTCGGCACGCTATACTTTTCAGAGACTTAAGGCGCCCGGCGCCTCGCCCCGTGCGCCCGATCGTCATCTGGGCAAATCCTGACCTGTCCGCCGGCGTTCAGTCGCGGCCCCGACTCTTTGGCCCTTTACCGGTTTTGGTTTAGTCTGACGAAACGGCGTCTCAATGAATGGGGTTTGTCATGAAGACTAAATCGCTTCACCGCAGCATTTTTGCAGCGACAATGTTTGCAGTCCTTGGTTTGGCCGTGTCGAGCGGCGGGGCCGCGGCGCAGGAAAAGGCGGCCGCCAAAAGGCTCCCCATGGCCACGATCACGGTCACCGCGGCGCCCTACCGGAATATCCCTGAAATTTCCAGAATGACCGTGCAGGGTCACAAATTCTTGGTCGTCTCGGCATCGGTGCCGGTTCCCTATTCCGATCTTAACCTTGCGCAAGCGACGGGCGCCGACGAGCTCGGCCGGCGGATCAGAGTCGCCGCGCGCATGGCGTGTCAGCAGATCGACATGAAGTATCCGCCGCACATCTATGCGCAGATCGGCACCGACGATTGCCAGCGAAACGCGGCCGACACCGGAATGGCCGAGGCGAACATCGCGATTGCCGCCGCGCGCTAACGCGCCATCATCGGCCGCGCACAGAGTTTAAGAGGTAGGGACCGCCCGTGAAGTTCATCGTTGCGAGTGCGGCCCTATCGGCCGTTTTGCTGGGGGGCTGCCAGACGAGCATGACCCTGGAAGAAGCCCAGGCGCGCTGTACGGAGCAGGGCGGCCTACTGACGATCATTTACACCCAAAGCATAACAGCCTCGGGTATCGGCGAGCAGATCGGCACCCCTGGCGATTGCATCTCGCCGAGCAAATTCGAAAACACGCCGCCGAAGTCCAGCAGCGCGCCGCCCCCGGCGCGCTAGCGTCAGGTCAGCACGCCCCGACGCGTCATCGCGCGCGTATACCAAATAAAGAACAGCAGGAGGGCTGTGATCACGGCGTTCGTGATGGCCATGGACGGCCCCATGATCGTGCCTCCATCGCTGAGCACGTAGGTGTGAAGCACGCTGATCAGAAAGGCCGCCAGCGATACGACAAAAATCGGGAGAGCGAGCGAGCGCCGCAGCAGGATCAGCACCGAGGCCGCCTCCGCGGTCCAGACCCCGGTAGGCCAAACCACCTTCATCCACATAGGCAGGCTCAGCGTGTGCGCGGCCTGCTCGGGCGTCATATCCATGCTCGTGAGATAGCTCGCGCCCTGCGTCATGGTCATGACGTAGTCGAAGGCGCCGATACTATTGAAAAGCACGGCGATGATGCCGACCACCCACAGGTGCCACGGCGCTTTAAGTTTCGCGTCGTTCATAGTTCCCTCCCAGGATCGATCCCCTGGGAGATTAGCGCTGTTCGGCT
Organism: Fidelibacterota bacterium; assembly: GCA_947473445.1. Lineage (GTDB taxonomy): Bacteria > Pseudomonadota > Alphaproteobacteria > Rhodospirillales > Rhodospirillaceae > SHVO01. Next base: position 5,231 of record CANJEU010000130.1, read on the forward strand.
TAAGCCTTCCAGTCGATCGTCGCGCCATGCGCATGGCAGAGTGCCAGCAAGCGATCTTCACCCGAAGGCCAGGTGCGAACGCGGAGTTCGAACGGCCCGTTAATTTGCTCCATCCGCAGCCAAGAAAAGGGGGCCTCCGCCGTGGCCTGCGCGCCGACCCTCTCCGCATGGGCGGTCACGCGACGTTTCACTTCGTCGGAGAAGTACTGGAACGTGACCGAGTGCATCAGCACCCTGTGGATCCCAGCTTGGGGCGCGAGGGCTATCGTACGCTCGATCCAATCGCTTGCGTCCATTCCATCAAGCGGCGGCGGATGCTCAGCGGCGATTGCTATGGCCGCGCGCACGCGCTTCAGCCTTTCAGTTTGATCCGGCCACACATAAGCCGCAAGCCGCTCGCGGCCGAAGGACGTCCCGACATCAACCGGAGCCTGATCGACGCCCCGTCGTGCGACCACCCGCACATTTGCCGGTTCGAGTGAGGGGCCAGACCAGGCGGGCGTAAGGTGAACGGCGCTCTCACCGCCCACGCGCACTGTGCCGAGGGTGTAGGCATACCGATCCAGAATGAGGTTGAGGCCGCCACTGCTGCCGAGTTCATACAGCGAGAACGGCAGTTCTTGCTGTCCCGCGAGGAACACCAAGCCCGACATCAAAGCCGCCGACCGCCCGACTTCGTTCGTCTGCGGCGGCAATTCCAGCCAGGGCAACAGTGCCTCATCGTGGCGGTGGAGGGTTGCATCAAGCGCGCGTCCAAGAATGGCGATGTCAGGGCTGGCCGCAGGGGGGTAGAGCGCTGACCAGTCCGCATCGATATTCTTTAAGGCTAGGGCGTGGAGTCCGGCGGTCACACGTAAGGCAAGTGCGTCGTCCGTGGCCTCGGGCCTGCCCAGCCAGCTCATAACGCGCGCGCCAGTGCGCGTTTCACGCGTGAGGCTGTCGGCAAGAAGATCGCAGAGCTGCGCTGTGAAGGGCGATTGCAGGGCTCTGCAATATCCCGCCTGCTGCCGGAACGATTCTCGAATTCGGGTTTCTGACGCATCCACCATATGCGCAGCTTGCACCTAAGTGCGGTGCCAGAGTCATGCAAAAAGGTTGAGGGAGGTTTGATTGCCGCGGCTACGGCGTCTATCTTATGCCCATGATCAATTCACAGCATAACACCACTCCGGGGCGCGTGCTCATCGTCGCCGGCTCTGATTCGGGCGGCGGCGCGGGCATCCAGGC
>CANJEU010000131.1 GCA_947473445.1 Fidelibacterota bacterium
ACAGGGCACTAAATCGGCCGTGCCGCTCATCTGTCTGGGGCTGAAGTACCTGCGCAACTATCCGCGCAAGGTTCATCATCCGAAGGAAGACGCGATCTACGCCGCCCTGCGCCACCACATGGTTCGCGGCGTCGATAATCTTTTCAATGCGCTGGAAGAACATGCCGAACTCCATCAGGAGCTGGCGGCGGTATTTGCAGCGGCAAATTCGCTGGCAACCAAGGACGGCGATGCTGTGGGCGGGTTCTGCCAGCGGCTGCGGCATTTCACGACGCGCGAACGCCGGCACATCGAGATGGAGGAGGCGCACCTCTATCCGGCCGCCGTCCATATGCTCACGCCCGAGGAATGGGCTTTGATCGAGGCAAGCTGCTCGAGCGAAGTCGATCCCGCGTTCGGCGAAGAGGCTGCGATCTCCTTTGATCGTATGATCGCCGAAATCCTTATGCGGGACCTCGCTTCGCGCGCGCCGGGCGAGTGGACGGACGCGTAATCCTCAGAGGAGGCGCAAGAAAAGTCCGCGGCATCAGGCCGCGCGCACCTGGGCCAAGAACGATTTAACTTGGGCCGATAAGATTTCGCCGCTTTGGCTTAACGCCTCAGCAGCCATTAGAACATGGCTCGCCGCCTGGCTCGAGGACTGCGCGACACTCGAGACGTTGCCGACGTTGTAGGTCACCTCAGCGGTGCCCTTCGCCGCCTGACTGACGGCCCGCGCGATCTCGCCGGTAGCGGCGTCTTGTTCTTCCACCGCGGCTGCGATGTTCGACGATATATCGTTGACCCGATTGATGGTCCCCGAAATCGACTTGATGGCCGCCGAGGATTGCTGCGACGCCGTCTGGATCGCGGCGATCTGAACTCTGATGTCCTCGGTGGCTTTGGCGGTTTGGGTGGCCAACGCCTTGACCTCGGAAGCGACCACGGCAAAGCCTTTACCCGCTTCGCCCGCGCGCGCCGCCTCAATCGTCGCATTCAGCGCCAGCAGATTCGTTTGGCCCGCGATATCGTTGATAAGGCCGATCACCTCGCCGATTTTCTGCGCTGCGGTCTCAAGGCCGCTCACGGATTCCGCCGTGGTGCTGGCCTCCGTGACCGCCTGGCCGACGATGCTTGTTGATTCGGTGACACGCGCCCCGATCTCCCGGAACGAGGCCGAGAGTTCTTCCGTGGCCGCGGCCACCGCCTGCACGTTTTGTGTGGTCTGCTCCGCCGCCGCCGCGACCGAGCCGGCTTTCTGCTGGGTTTCTTCCGAGGCCGCCGCCACCGATTGCGCCGTCGTCCTAAGCTCGGCGGCCGCGCTGACAACGCGGCTGACCAATTCACCAACATCGCGTTCGAACGCGCCAGCCATCTCCAGCAGGGCCTTCTTACGGGCGATCTCGGCCTCTTCCTTCAGGCGCTCCTGCTCCGCGCTCATCTGAAGGATCTTCCGGCTGTTTGTACGGAAAATGTCCAGCGCGGCCGCCATCTCGCCGATCTCATCCTGCCGGCCCGCGCGGGGGATGATGATGTTCAGGTCCCCGGCCGACAGGCGTTCCATCGCCGCCGTGACCTCGGAAACCGGGCGCACGAGTCCAAGAATGATCGCCGCGGCGCTGCCGACAATGACCAGAAGAACAAGCGCTGAAACGCCCCAGATCACCGACGTCAGCGTACCGATGCGGCTCGAAGAATACGTTTCGCTGTCTTTCGTCAGCCGGTCGGCCGCACTCACCATATCGTCGACAACGGCCCGATGGCCTTCGTAGGCCGCCGTCATTTTCTCGTACGCGGCAAGGGCCTGCGCGGTGTCCTTGCGTTCGATCGCCGGGAGGAACTCCGCGTCGAGAAGCTGGAAGAACTGGCGCACGAACTTATCGGAGTCCTTGAGTAATCGGCTCTTGAGCTTTGCGTCGATCTCTTGCCCGGACCAGAAGGTATGGCGCGCGAGGTAGTCCTTATTCAACTGGGCAAGGCGCGGCGTATGTGCGCCCGCGCTTTGCGGGTTCTTCTGGATGAGCGTGACTTCCAGATAGGCCTCGATGATGTAGGCCGGCGGCGGCAGGATATCGGCCGTCAGATCCTTCATCGATACGATGCGGCCGTAGACGGGCCCGCCCACCTTCAGTTCTTTCAGTGCGTACATCGATGTTCCCGTCGAGACCAGAAATCCCGCAACGACGAGCAGACTCATAATGACGGCCAACGTTGAGATCTTGAACTTACCCATCGACATTCCTCTGCTTTACATTACGCCCGACTGTCACCTCTGGTGACCGCGTCGGGCTACCTGAAAAAGGGGTATATCGGCTATAAAAAGGGATAGTTAGGCCGCCCCCGGGGGACGGAAACTGACACGGATCAATTCAAGCTTGCCCGGCGCCGCTACGCTGGCCGTCGCAGTGACCTTCTCAACGGCCATCGTCAGAATTCATGCCCGCCCGCACCCCCTTGCATGAACCGCCCTTGTCGGAACCCCGCGTCCGCAAGATGACCCGCGCGGCCTTCGACCGCCGGGCCGCGGCGTTGCGCACCCAGCTCCTCGGTCTTCAGGATCAACTCAAATCCGAAGACTTTTCGGTCGTCATTCTCTTCGCCGGGTCCGCTGTCGCCGGGAAGAATGAATCGCTCAATCTCATCACCGAGTGGATGGACCCGCGCTGGATCGTCACGCGCGCCTACGGGCCGCCCTCGGACGAAGAACGGACCCGCCCGGAATATTGGCGCTATTGGCGCGATCTGCCGCCCCGCGGCCGCATCGGCCTCTTCGTGGGAAGCTGGTACCACCGGCCGATCCATGACCGGGTCTACGGCCACGCCGGTAAAAAAGCGTTCCATGCCGCGCTCGACGAGGTCCGCGCCTTCGAACGCACGTTGGCCGCCGATGGGACCTTGGTCCTGAAGTTCCTGCTGCATTTGGACAAGGCCGCGACGAAGAAACGCATGAAGGCCATGGAGAAGAACAAACACGAGGCCTGGCGCATCGGCGCGCAGGATTGGAGCCACCTCAAGCATCACAATAAGCTCGAGAAGGCCAATCGCCTCGCAGCCTCCTACACCAATTCCGCCCATGGGCCCTGGATCGTCGTCGACGGCTCTGATCCGCGTGGCCGGGCGATGACGATCCTGACATCCCTGCGTACCGCCATCGAGGCGCATATCAAGAAGCGCCGCGCGCGGCGCGCCCGTATCGCCCGGGCCCTTGAGGCGGTCGCGCGCGCACGTCAGCGCGAGTTGGACAGCGTCAGCGCAAATCTCAGCGCGTTGCAGACAGAGGCTGACGGTAAGCTGAAGGGGGCGGGGCTTGCGCGCCTGCCGCGCGTCGCGCGCGACCATCGCACCCCCATCCTTGATCAGCTCGATATGACGCGGCGCCTGACGGACAAGGCGTATGAGAGCGCTCTGAAAGCGCAGCGCGCAAAACTCGGTGAGATGTGCCGACGGCTGCACTTCGAGGGCAAGGCGGCCCTGATCCTCTTTGAAGGCCCCGATGCCGCCGGTAAAGGCGGCGCCATCCGGCGCCTGACCGCGTCAATGGACGCGCGTGATTACCGCGTCATTCAGGTTGCCGCGCCGACCGAGGAAGAGCGCGCGCAGCATTATCTCTGGCGCTTCTGGCGGCATGTTCCCCAGGCCGGGCGGCTGACGATCTTCGATCGCAGCTGGTACGGGCGTGTGCTGGTCGAACGGGTCGAGCGGTTTTCTCAGCCCGACGAGTGGGCGCGCGCCTACGACGAAATCAACGATTTCGAGAAGCAGATCACGGCCAGCGGCATCGTGCTTGTCAAATTCTGGATTCACATCTCTGCCGACGAACAGCTCCGACGCTTCAAGGAGCGCGAGACGATCAGCTACAAGAAGTGGAAACTCACACCCGAAGACTGGCGCAACCGCGAGAAGTGGGACGATTACGGCGCCGCGGTGGACGAGATGGTGGCGCGCACAAGCACCGCCGCCGCGCCCTGGACCCTCGTCGAAGGCAACGACAAGAAGTACACGCGCATCAAAGTGATGGACACGGTCTGCGGGGCTTTGCGCCGTGGTCTCAAAAGCAGCTAGGGCGGCAGCGCAGCCGTGAACGGCCGGTGCGTTGACGTGGATCAACGCAGGGCCGCACGCACGCTGTTTAAGGTGCGCGACGTGCAAGTGTCCGAGGAGATGATGCCATGTCCAAAAATATTGGCGCCCTAGACCGCGTGATGCGGGTCATTATCGGTCTGGTGTTGGTCGCATACGCCGTGCCGGTCGGCTTTTCTTCGACCGGGTGGAACTGGGTGGGGTGGCTCGGCGTTGTCCCGCTGCTCACGGCCGCGATTGGATTTTGCCCGCTCTATCGCGTGATGGGCATTTCCTCCTGCAAACGGTAAGGGGCGCGGCCCTCATATTCGGTTCGGTGTCTTTACACCGAATGGCGGTGGGATTGGAGAAGGGCGGGCTCATCGTCCGTCATGCCTCCCCTGCGGCTGTGCCACATTTTTGGATGACCTGATGTCGATCATGCGCCACCTGCGCGTCTATCACGCGCTGCTCGCCATTCTGGTCGTGCTCGCCTATCTCACCGGCGAGGACAATGCGCTCCATGCCTGGCTTGGATACGGCGTGGCGGCCATCATCCTCCTTCGGCTCGCGTGGGCGCTGACCGGCGTGCCGCAACTGGGCCTCATGCGCTTCTACCCCCATTTCGAAGGCCTGCACCTCAAAACGGCGATGGCGCATCCTGCCATCAGCCGCACGCTTCTGCTGGGCATAGCGGTGTGCCTGATCACCGTCTCTCTGACCGGGATAGCCATGGATCGGGGCGCCACAATTCTCGCCGGCGCTCAACGTGCGGCCGTCACGCAGGACTATCAAGTTCTCGATGGCGACTCCCATGACGGGGACGGCGATGACAGCCTGATCGGCGAAGTTCACGAAACCGTAGCCAATCTCCTCATCCTCCTCGTTGTCACCCACGTCGCCTATCTCTTGCTTTTCAAAAGACCCGTCGCGTTGTTCATGCTGTTTTTCCATACGCCGTCCAAGAAGGACGGAACGCCGTAAAATTGCACGAACGCCAAGTCGGGTTGCGCTTTTGGGCTTATCGCGGTCGCGCTTAGGCCGTCCGCAGAATCTTTTCCATCGCCTTGCCCTTGGCCAGTTCATCGACCAGCTTGTCGAGATAGCGAATCTCGCGCATCAGCGGCTCTTTGACGTCTTCGACGCGCACGCCGCACACCACGCCCTTAATCAACGCCCGCAAGGGATTCCTCTTCGGCGCTTGCGCAAAGAAGCCTTCGAAGTCGGTTTTCTTTTTAAGCTGTGCGTTTAGCTTTGCCGGGCTGTATCCGGTCAGCCAGCAAATAACCTCATCGACTTCGCTTTTTGCGCGCCCCTTCTTCTCGGCCTTGGCGACATACAGCGGATAGACGCTCGCAAAGCTCGTTTTATAAATCCGGTGACCTGTCATCACGGGCTCGCGGTGGCTTTCGGCGGCGGCACGCGCTTCTTCGAGGCCTGCTCATAGGCGAAGCCGTAAGACAGCAATTGCGCCTCGGTCCAGGCCGTCCCGATGAACGAAAGTCCCACCGGCATTCCGTCCACCTCTCCCATGGGCACCGACAGATGCGGATAGCCCGCCCCGGCCGCGTAGATCGTCAATTGCGGACCGCACGGGCATGGCGGCTTGCTGCCGGGCGGGCGCGGGGTCGTATTCACCGTGCCGTCGGGCGCGATCGGTTGCGCCGGGCCGCCGGACAGATTGACCAGCGCGCTGACATTATAGCTCGTCAGCAACCGGTCGATGCCGCCTGCGCCGGCCCGCTGACGCTCGTCGGCCAGCGTCTGAATATATTCGGGGTTATCAAAGCCCGTCGTCGCGTCGGACTCTTCCCAGATTTCCACCCCGTGGGCGGTCTCGCGCGGATCGGTCTTGTGGAAGGCGATCAGCTCGGTCAGCGTGCGCGTCTTGACGCGGTCCGGCGCGGTTCCGGCCAGATAGGCGTTGATGTCCTGCTTGAAGTCATACATCAGCACCAAACGCATCTGCGGCCCCAGGTCCTCCACCTGATCGGCGGGAATCTCAACCAGTTCCGCGCCTTGGGCCTTGAGCACCTCCACAGCCGCGTCGAATACGGGCGCGGTCTTTTCGGTGGTGCCGCGCAAACCGCGGATGACGCCAAGGCGCGCGCCTTTCAGGGAGTCTGCGTTCAGCGCGGCGACATAGTCGGTCTTATGCGCGTCGGCGTCTTTTGAATCCGCATCCCCCGGGTCCGACCCCGCCAGAACGTTCAGCAGCGCCGCCGCATCGGTGACATTGCGTGCCATCGGCCCGGCCGTGTCATGCGTATGGCCAATGGGCACGATGCCGCGCCGCGACACCAGCGCGATTGTTGGTTTCATCCCCACAAGGCCGTTGACGTTGGCTGGTCCGATGATCGACCCGCTCGTCTCGCTGCCCACGGTCGCCGCGGCAAAGCTCATGGCGCCGGCGA
>CANJEU010000132.1 GCA_947473445.1 Fidelibacterota bacterium
ATATGTGGAGTCTTAACCGGCTAGAAACTTGGCGCTCGTACCCTCGGGACTCTGACCTTAGCGAAGCCTAAGTCCCTGGAGCGTAGAGAGATGAGCGCGTTGAGCATCCGTCCCGCCGCCGCCGCCGATAGCGCCGACATCGAGTCCGTCGTGCGTGAATCCTGGCTCGAGGCCAATAAGAACCTTATCCCCGCCGACAGTCAGCGCGCGCTGACGAATTCTCGCAACCTCGCGGGCTTCGTGGCCGGCGAATGGCAGACCATCAACGTCGCGGTCGTGAACGGCGAAATTGTCGGGGCCGTGGGCGTGAACCCCGCCGGGGTCATCTGGATGCTTTATGTGCTGCCGGCCTACCAAGGCTGCGGCGTCGGATCGGCGCTATATGACGCGGCGATCGGATCGATCAGGTCAGCAGGCCAGCGTCGGGCCGTGCTGGAGGTCTTAGCCGCCAACGAGAACGCCGTAGCGTTCTACCGTGCGCGCGGCTGGGTACCCGAGGGGCGGCGGACCGAGCATATCCCCGGATTCCGTTTTACCGCCCTGCGCATGGGCCTCGCGCTCGCCTAGAGATTTGTCCGGGCGACAGCGCGAGACCGATTTCGCGGGCCTAATTGGTACGCTCAGACCGGGCGCGACGGCGCTTCTGGCGTGCCTTGTTCTTTCCCTTGCGCTTATTCGCGCGCGACTTTTTGCTTTCTTTACGTGCGTGGCTCATAGGCCCTCCTAGTGATCTAACGGGCGCACCATGACATTTGGCGCGGTGAAACTCCACATCTGCGGCAAAGCGGGCAATTCGGGTTGAACCCCGCCCCTTCCCCGCCGACAGCGGAGCTTAAATTTCGACCTGTGTCCCGAGCTCAACCACGCGGTTTGGCGGCAGGTGGAAGAAGTCGAGGGCGCTGGTCGCTGAACGTGACATCCAGGCGAACAGGCTTTCGCGCCAAAGCGCCATGCCCGGGCGGCGGCTGGGAATGAGCGTTTCGCGGCCGAGGAAGAACGACGTTTCCATGTCGTTGAACTCGAAATGGTGCCGCGTTGCGCACGTCAGCGCGGCAGGGATGTTCGTCGCGTCGAGGAAGCCGTACCGGACGACGATGCGGTAGAAGCGGCGTCCCAAGTGCTGCACTTCGATCCGCGCTTCGTCCGGGACGTGGGCAACTTCCTCGGTCACGACCGTTAAGAAGACCACCCGCTCATGCACAACCTTGTTGTGCTTGAGGTTATGCAGCATCGCGTGGGGCACGCCATCGGTCGTCGCGGATAAGAAGACGGCCGTCCCTGGGACGCGCGTCACGTTTGAGCTGAGCGAATTGAGGAACAGGTCGACAGGCATAGCTTCTTCATTCAGGCGCGCAAAGAGTAATGCACGGCCCTTTTTCCACGTCGTCAGCAGCGTGAACCCGGCAATGCCTATGGCAAGCGGGACCCAGCCTCCGTGCGGAATCTTGGTGGCATTCGCCGCAAAGAACGCAAGGTCGATGGTGAAGAAGACAGCAAGAATGATTCCGGAAATCCAGACGTTCCAGCGCCACAGCAGGAACATGACCACGCCAAGCTGGATCGTGGTGATGATCATGTCGCCGCTCACCGCGACGCCGTAGGCAGCCGCAAGGTTCGTCGATGAGCCGAAGCCGAGAACAAGAGCGATGACAGAGACCATCAGCATCCAATTCACGAATGGGACGTAGATCTGGCCGCGTTCAGTCTCAGACGTATGGATGGTTTGCATACGCGGCAAGAATCCCATCTGCATCGCCTGGCGACTAAGGGAGAACGTCCCACTTATGACGGCCTGAGAAGCGACGGCGCTGGCGAGCGTTGCCAGGAACACCATCGGCAGCGCAGCCCATTCCGGCACCATCAGGAAGAACGGATTCTTTGCCGCCGCGGGATCGTTTAACAGCAGGGCGCCTTGCCCAAAGTAATTCAAGAGGAGCGCCGGAAGGACTACCCAAAAAAGCGAAAGACGAATTGCGCGTGGGCCGAAGTGGCCCATGTCGGCGTAGAGCGCTTCGGCACCGGTGACGACCAGGAAGACCGCCGCGAGCGAGAGGAACGCCATGACCTTGTATTCGATGAAGAACTGGAACGCGTAGAGCGGACTTACCGCAGCGAGCACTTCGGGCGCCTCGATAATGTTAGCCACTCCGATGACGGCGAGGGCGAGGAACCAGGTGCTTGTGATGGGACCGAATGCACGCCCGACAATGCGAGTCCCAAACCGCTGAAATGCAAAAAGGAGAACCAAGACGGCGAGCGTAATCGGGACGACGAAGCGTCCAAGCGCGGGTAGGGCGACATTGAGCCCTTCGACCGCGCTCAATACGGTGACGGCGGGCGTAATCATGCTGTCGCCGTAGAACAAGGCGCCGGCGGAAATTCCGAGGGCGATAACGACCGGCATGAGCCACTTTTTGTCGCTCGCTTGAAGGGCTTGCATGGCGAGCGCAACGAGCGCGAGGCTTCCGCCCTCGCCTTTGTTGTCCGCACGCATGACCAGGAGTGCGTACTTGCAGATAACAAGCAGTATGAACGTCCAGAACATCAAGGAGAGCACGCCGAGCACATGTGTTTCATCGGCCGGCATCGGATGCCCACCGCTGAAAGCTTCCTTCATCGCGTAAAGCGGGCTGGTGCCGATGTCGCCAAAGACCACGCCAATGGCGCCAAGCATGAGCGCCGCAAGGCGCTTATCCCGACTGGGGTGACCGTCCGTGGCAGGTGGCGCCGTATCAGAGAGCGCCGAGGATTGGGATCCAGGTGAAGGTTCCTGGTTCATGAGCTGCGACCGATGACGTTAAAAGGCTGTTGAAGCGGCCATCTGGGACGGCCGTTCGGCACGGGCGCGGGTGTAGCACCAAGCCCCCCCCTTGGAAAGCGCAACTCACAACTTTAGGTTATTGTTTTTGCTTATTTTTCTCTTGCTCATCAACCCAGGGGTAAATAACCAGCCGCGGCCACCTCGCCTGCCAGCGTAAGGTCATCTCTTCGTAGGTTTTTGCGAGCGGAAGCACACGGTTCGGGCGCGCCACCATGTCCCAGACATCGCCGATTCCGAGTGGCGCATAGACATCGAAAAAATCAGCGCCGCTACATTTCATGCCGACCGTTGCGGCGTTCGCCGGTTCGCGCAACAGACCTTCCGACGCGGAAGTGAGGGGCGGGTAGCCCACGCCGAATGTCTCGGCGTACCAAAGATGGGTGCGCGCCTGGTTGCGGACCGTCACGGTGACATCGAGGCTCGCGAACAGACGGGCTGCCGCGCGGCGCACTTCTTCTTCGGCCTCCTGAGAAGAGTCCTCGGTGAAATACGCAAGATCGTATTCGCGGATGCCCTGATTGGCGGCCCGGCCACTGCGCAGGTTCCAGACCGTCGCCATCAGCGAACCGGCGGTGAGCCACCAGTCGCGCAAACCCAACTGCGGCGCGCGCGAGAGAATTTCGGCATTGGTGCGATTAAGGAGACAAAGGGCTGCGACCTTCTCGGCCAGCTTATCACCGGGCCCGTCCGCGGAGTCGTCCGACGGCGGATCGAACAAGGCGAGAGTGGTGTTTTCGCGCTTGGCGCGGGCCGGCTTCCCCTTTGGCCGGGGAAAGACCCGAAGGCGCAGGGTGCGCGAATTCAGAACGACGTGCGCCATGGAAAGGATGTCTTTTAACGGAGTGAACACAATCATAGCCGCTGGGGGCCCTTGGGCGAAGCGGAACCGCAATCTATAAAAGCCTTAGGGAGATTTTGGGAGACCCTATGCGCGTCCTTTCGCGAATTGCTTGCGTCGTTGCCGCACTCGTCCTTGGCGCGGCCGCCAAACCCGCGCCGCGCGGGATCGACCCTGCGCTGGTGGGCGAGGTGAAGGTTGAGGGCAATTACCGTTGGGCCATCGTCGCCAACATGTCGCCATATGAAGTGTGGCATTCGTCCGATACGATCATTCTGAGCCCCGTCGGCGCCCTGATCCGCTACATGGAATTCGACTTCGAAAGCGCCCCGCGGGACGGCGAGTGGATCGCCCAGGGCCTCGTGCTTGTCGGCACGGGCGATATCAAAATGCAGCCCGTTGCGATCAAGCTGTGGTCGCGCGACCGTGTGCGGCTGCAGGGCGAAATCTCGCACGCGCTCAGCCTTGAGGGAAAACAAGCGATCGCTATTTTCACGCCGAGCCTTGTGGAATGTAAAACACAAGCCGAATGCGGCCCGGACCAGTTCCGCTTTACCAGCAACGCCGCCGGCGAAGTCTTCGTAGGATCGACGATGATCGGGAGTATCAAGTGAGAACACAGTTGTGCGCCGCGTTCGCCCTTCTGCTTCTTCTTCTGCCGGACACCGCGCGCGCGCAGGATTATCCCAAGGGTCAGTTGCCGACGACGGTGACGCCGACGCACTACAACGTCGATCTGATCACGCGTCCCGACCAGCGCACATTTTCCGGAACCGTCAGCATCGACGTGACCTTGGCGACGCCGACGAAGTTGATATGGCTTCACGGGCAAGACTTGAAGGTGCGCGAAGCGACGGTGACGAGCGAAGGTGGCAAGCCCATCGCCGCCACCTGGCGCGAGATTCCCGAGAGCGACGGTGTCGTAAGCCTGTCTCTCGCCAGCGAGGTCCGCGGGCCCAAGGCGCGCATTTCGATCACATATGAGGCCGATTATAACCGTCAGCTTGAAGGTCTTTACCGCGCTGACGACGCGGGGGAAGCCTATCTCTATAGCCAGATGGAGACGATCTTCGCGCGGCGCGCCTTTCCGAGCTTCGATGAGCCGCGCTTCAAGACGCCGTTCGATATCTCCATGACGGTGCGCACGGGCGATTCAGCGATCTCGAATGCGCCGGTTGCGAAGGAAACACCGCTGGACGGCGGCCTGAAGCGAGTGACTTTCGCGACGACGGAGCCGCTGCCCACCTATTTGATCGCGCTCATCGCCGGACCGTTCGACGTGGTGCAAGGCCCGCCAGTGCCCAAGACGGGCTTCCGCGACCGGGAAATCCCCGTGCGCGGCGTGGCCACCAAGGGCAAAGGCAAGCAACTCAAATATGCGCTCGACAATACGCCCGCGATTCTCGGCGCACTCGAGAACTATTTCGGCACGGCCTATCCGTATGAAAAGCTCGACATCATCGCGGTGACCGACTTCGCCTATGGCGCCATGGAGAACGCCGGCGCCATCACCTATCGCGAACAGTTGCTGCTGATCGATGAAAACTCGCCGCTGTCGCAGAAACGCAGCTATGCCCTCGTGCACGCCCATGAGCTTGCGCACCAGTGGTTCGGCAACCTCGTGACGCCCGCGTGGTGGAACGATATCTGGCTTAATGAGGCCTTCGCCACATGGATGGGCAATAAAGCCGCGGCCGCCTGGGATCCGAACGGAGAGTTCGGACGCTTAACGTTGACGGGCGCCCTTGGCGCCATGGGAACAGATAGCTGGCATGCGGCGCGGGCCATCGCACAACCCATCACCTCGAACGACGATATCCAGAACGCCTTCGACGGCATCACCTATCAAAAAGGTGGCGGCGTGCTGGCGATGTTCGAGCAGTTCTACGACGCCGAGAATTTCCGCAAAGGCGTGGCCTTGCACCTCGAGCGTAAAGCCTGGGGTGTCGCCACGGCGCGCGAATTCCTGCAATCGGTGGCGGACGCGAATAAGGATACCGAAGGCGTTGCCGCGTTCGAATCCTTCTTAAACCAGCCCGGCGTGCCGTTGCTGACCGCACGGCTTGAATGCCGCGGCCCAAGCATGGCGTTCGTGGTCAAACAAAGCCGCTATTTCCAGGGGCCCGTGACGTCGGCATCACAGCAACAGCGCTGGGCCATCCCCACGTGCGTGGCGTATGGCCGGGGGCCGCAGCGCGACCAGATGTGCGTGATCGTCAAGGAACCCGAAACCCGCATCGCCATTGAAGCGGCGGGTTGCCCGAGCTGGGTGATGCCCAACGCCGACGGCGCCGGGTACTTCCGCTTCGAACTCGATGATGCGGGCTGGGACGGACTTGTTCAGAACGCGACCATCCTGACGGACAAGGAAGTCCTCTCGCTGATGGACAGCATGGATGCGGCCTTCATGGCCGGCCGCATGGACTTCGATAAATATCTTTCACGCCTGCGTCTCGTGTTCGCCAACCGGCAGAAAGGCACCGGCATCACCTGGGATCAAGCCGGTGACGCGTCGGGTCGGCTGTCGTGGTTCGACAGCGTCCTGTTGCCTGAATCCTCGCAGCCGCAGCTCGCGCGCGTGGCCACGGAACTTTATGGCCCGCTGTACGCGCGGCTGGGCCTTGAGGCGACGTCAGACCTCGACAAAAGCAATCCCACGCAAGCGACGCTGATGCGGTCGCCGGTGGTGGGCGTCATGGCCTTCCAAGCGAAGGCGAAAGAGGTGCGCGCAGAACTCGCCAAGCGGG
>CANJEU010000133.1 GCA_947473445.1 Fidelibacterota bacterium
AGCTCGCGATCAAGTCCCGATAATGCGCCCGAATACTCCATGAAACTCCCAGCCCTTCCCCAAAACCCCGGCCTATACGTCATATTTCTGTAATCGGATTTCAAGGCGGGATTACGGTTTACATAAATATAACGATTTCAAAGGCTTAGATTATTTGACGCCACAAAATGGCAAGAAGACGACCTAAAAATCCCCGTCAATGTTTAGTCTTTCCGGAATATATCGTCAAAGTTGCATCACGTTAGAAAAACAGACGGCTTCTTTGGATGAGGTGCTTGCCACCTGAACCGGCCGGGTGGGGCGCTGACGACTGGTCTCAGCGGCGTCACATCGCGCCTTACTGCCATCACGCGGTGTGATGACCTGACGTTCACGAGATCGGACGCGGCAGGTTTCGGCGCGCCGACATTTGATCGAAGAGCAGGTCGTACTTTTCGCGGCACATGTTTGCGCAGGAAGGGTACGCGCACCATCGGCAACGTCGAACCGGGGGCCTTCCACGCGTGGTCGCGATGCACGAATCTCCGCGCGGGAATGGAGCGGTTTTTGAGGGCCAGCGTGTAAAGCGCGACGTTTACAAAGGCCAATACATGGCGTAGCTCTCGATCATTAGGAGCGCGTCATGACTTCAGAAGCGGCTCGCCGTCTCGGACTTGATCATCCCATCGTGCAAGGTCCCTTTGGTGGCGGCTTGTCGTCGCCGTTGCTCGCTGCGTCCGTGTCGACTCTGGGTGCGCTCGGCTCTTACGGGATCGAGCATCTTGCGCCTGACGAGATTATCAAGCTCGCCGCCGATATCCGCAGCCGCACCAGTAATCCCTTCAATTTGAACCTTTGGGTTTCGGTCTCCGATCCCGGAGGCGAAAGCCTGGATGCGGAAGCGTTTGATCGCCTATGGCCATTGTTCGAACCGTACTACCGCGAACTCGGCGTCGAAAAGCCCGAGCGGCCGCAGCGTCTGCATGCGCCTTATGAAGATCAGTTCGAGGCGATGCTCGAAGCCGCGCCGGCCGTGTTCAGCGTGGTGTTCGGGATTCCCACGGCCGATCAACTCGCGCGCTGCCGCAAACGCGGCATTCTCACTGTCGGTACGGCGACTTCCATCGCGGAGGCTGTCGCGCTCGATGAAGCGGGCGTCGACGCCATTGTCGCCACTGGGCTTGAAGCCGGCGGACATCGCGTGTCGTTCTTGAAATCGTCCGAAGACTCCTTGATGGGTACGTTCTCGCTCACCCAAATCGTCGCGCCACGCGTGAAGGCGCCCGTCATTGCCGCCGGGGGCATCGTCGATGCGCGCGGCGTGAAGGCCGCACTCATGCTGGGCGCGCAAGGTGTTCAGGTCGGAACCGCATTTCTCGCCTGCGATGAGTCAGGCGCAAGCGCGGAGCACCGCGCCATGCTTTTCAGCGACCGCGCCCAAGCGACGGTTCTGACGCGCACCTACACCGGCCGCCTCGCGCGCGGCATTCAAAACCGGCTCGTCGATCAGATGCCCAAACCGCTTGCGGCTTATCCCATTCAGGGCTGGTTCCTCGGCCGTTTAAAAGCCGCAGCCCGCGCGCAAGGCCGCACAGATCTCGTTTCCCTCTGGTGCGGACAGTCCGCGCCGAACCTTAAACATCACACCGTTCCGGCCCTCATGGCCGAACTCACCAATCTCTAATCCCCTAGGAGGCTTCTCTCGTGGCTTATCAGCTCTACTACGCTCCCGGCGCCTGCTCGCTCGCTCCTCACATCGTGCTGCGCGAGCTCGGCGAAGACTTCAGCCTGGTGAAAGTCTCGATGCAGACCCGTCAAACCGATGATGGGGCCGATTTCAACACCATCAATCCCAAGGGCTATGTGCCCGCCATGCGCCTCGCCAATGGCGAGACCCTCACCGAAGGCGCCGCCATCAGCGCCTTCCTGGCCGACAACAAACCTGACTCAGGTCTCGTTCCGCGCGCCGGGACGCTCGAGCGCGCCCGCGTCAACGAGTGGCTGGTGTTCATCAACAGTGAAGTTCATAAGACCCTTGGCGGCTTGTTCAACCCCGCCGTCACCGAAGACCAGAAGAAGGCCCTCGTCGAAAGGTTCGCGACACGTCTCGACTATGTCGAGAAATCGCTCTCCGATGGCCGCGCCTATCTCACGGGAGATACGTTCACCATTGCCGACCCCTATCTCTTTGTGGTCGTGAACTGGACCAATATGCTCGGCATCGACATCGCTAAATGGACGCATGTGAAGGCGTTCCAGGCTCGTGTCGCGGCCCGTCCGCACACCCAGGCGGCGATGAAAGCCGAAGGTCTCATCTGAGCGCCTTCGCTGTCATTGTCGCGGTAGGTCCTTGGGACCCAGCGTCCTGGCGCGCTCCGTTCATGGCGGCGGCGCAAGGACGCAAGGTCCACTTCTGGCCGCACGACGGCGCCTTCGCGCCGATCACGCCCTATGTGCTGTGCACGTGGAAGGCCGACCCGAGGTTCTATGCCGAATATCCGACCCCGCGCGCGGTGTTCTCACTGGGCGCGGGCGTCGATCACCTGCATCCGCTGCGTGGCCGCACCGATTTCCCAGTCTACCGCGTGATCGATCCGGATCTTACGGCGCGCATGGCCGAGTATGTGACCTTCGCGGCGCTGTTCCTGCACCGGCAGATCCCGCTCTATCTTCAGCACCAGAAGCAACGCATCTGGGATCCGCCCGATCAGGACGCGGCCTCAAGCGTACGCGTGGGGATTCTTGGCACAGGCGTCATGGGCGAAGCCGCGGGCCGCGCGCTGCAAATGATCGGTTATCAGGTTTCGGGCTGGGCGCGCTCGGCGCGCCAGAATTCACCGTTTCCTGTGCATGCCGGAAAAGAGGCGCTGCCGCGATTCCTGGCGGAGATTGATATTCTGGTTAATCTTTTGCCGCGCACGCCTGAAACGACCGGGCTCGTGAACGCCGATGTCTTCGCGATCCTTGGCACGCAACGCACAGGAAAGAAGTTTTTCATCAATGCAGGGCGCGGCGAGACGGTTGCGCAGAAGGACTTGATCGCGGCGTTGCAATCGGGCGTGCTAAACGGCGCTGTGCTCGATGTCTTCTCGCCCGAGCCGCTGCCAGCCGACAATCCGCTCTGGGGCATGGACAACGTGCTCATCACGCCGCACGTCGCGGCCGATTCAAATCCGGCAACCATTGTGCCGCAGATTCTCCGGCATGTGGGGGAGTTGGAGCGCGGCGCGATTCCCTTGCCTACGGTCGATCTCGCGCGCGGCTATTAGGCCGCCATGGCGCTCGACAAGGTCGACATCAAGATTCTGGCGGCTCTGCAGGAGGACGCCGCGCGCTCCTCGGCCGAGATCGCGCAGGTGATCGGTATCTCGGCCTCTACATGCGGCCACCGGATCAAGAGGCTGACCACCGAAGGGTACGTTAGAAAGACGATCGCGATACTCAACCGCGAAAAGTTGGATATGCGGGCGCAGTTCTTTGTGAAGGTGAATGTCCTTCAGCATGATCCGCAATATGTGCGCGAATTCGTCGAACGCATGAAGACCATGCCCGAAGTGCTGGAATGCCACGTGCTGTTGGGCGCGTTCGACTTTTTGCTGCGGGTGGTAACGCCCGATCTGCGGAGCTACGAGGCCTTCTATTTCAAAAAGCTCACTTGCATCCCAGGCGTCCGGGAAGCCTCGACATCGGTCAGTATTTCGGAAGTGAAGATGACGACGGCGCTGCCGCTGCGCTAGAGCGTGTTCAGGAAAAGTGGATACCGGTTTTCCGTCCGAACACGCGACAATTCAAGAATCTAGAGCGGGTTGGCGACTCAACTAACTTCAACCCGCTCTAGGGCTCCAGCGGCGGAACGAGCGGGGCGGTCGAGATCATCTTGTCGAGAACGAAGGATGTGCGCACCGCCTGCGCCCCCGGCAGGCCTGTGATCTGATCAAGAACACGGCGCGTGTAGGTGTCGAGGTCGGGCGCGATGATGTGCAGCAGAAAGTCTGTGTCGCCCGATAGCAGGAACCAGGCGCGCAGCCCATCGAGCTTACCGATGGCGTCCTTGAAACTGTCGGCGGTCACCTTGGCCTGGCGGTCGATACTGACGGCGACGAAGGCCTCGACCTTATAGCCGAGCGCCCGCAAGGCGACCTGCGCGCCGTAGCCGGTGATAACGCCCGCGTCCTCCAATTTTGCGATTCGCTTATGGCAGGCGGTGGCCGACAGATTGACCCTCTCGGCCAGATCGACCACGGCAATGCGGCCTTCGTTCTGCAAGAGCTGTAGAATGCGGATATCGGCCTCATCTAGCGCCATCATGGTGAAATTCACTCTCTTGATCTAACTATAGAGTGAATATGACACTATTTAATCAAAATTGCTCACGATTTCGCCGAGATGCGCCGTCCGAACCCCGCTAAACTCCTGGCGCAAAAGACTTTTCGGGAGAGCTCCGCCATGGCCAAAGCCTCGAACGCCGCCGTCAAACGCGCCGACCACAACCTCTCCGCGCCTGTGGATTGGGAAAAGGTGACGCGCGCGCTGTTCTTGTCGCGCAAGCTCGACGACATCGAAGAGCAGAAGCTGCTGCCCGAGCGGAAAATGTTTTACCAGTTCTCCGGGCGCGGCCATGACCTCGCGCAGATCCTGCTCTCGCAGCGCCTCACCCACGCGCATGACGCCGCGGCTGGCTACTACCGTTCGCGGCCGCTGCTGCTGGGGCTTGGCATTCCGCTTGAAGAAGTGATGGCCGCGACGCTGATGAAGGTCGGCGGCTATAGCGACGGCAAGGACGTCGGCACGGTGTTCAATTTCCCGAACCCAGGCGGCGCAAAGGGACTGCCGATGGCAGGCGGGGTCGGCACGCAGTACACGCCGACGGCCGGCTGGGCGCAGGCCATCGAATATTATCGCAATGTGCTCAAGAGCCCTGACGTGGGGAATGCGATTGCGGTCGTGCTGGGCGGCGACGCGTCCGTGGCTACCAACGGCTTCTGGGCCTCGCTGACCATCGCCACCACGCTCAAGCTGCCGATGCTGTTCTACATCGAAGACAATGGCTACGGCATCTCGGTGCCTTCGACGTTCCAGACGCCGGGCGCCAACATTGCCGTCAACCTCGCAAGCTTCGGCAACCTCACCATCTTCAACGGCGACGGCACCGATCCCGCCGAGGCGTTGCGTCTGACGACGGAGGCGACCAATCACGTACGCGACCGTCAGGGGCCGGCCCTGCTGCGTTTGACCGTGCCGCGCCTTGCCGGTCACTCGGGGCAGGATACGCAGGCTTATAAGGGCGCCGAGCGTATCGCCGAGGAAAAGACGCGCGATCCGCTGCCGAAGCTCAAGGCATTCCTTGTTCCAAAGATCTTCTCGGAAGAGAAATGGGCCGAGCTGGAAAGCCAGGCCACCCGCGACGTCGAGGCTGCGCTCAATGCCGCCAGCGACCGTCCGAACCTCGAGGTATCGGAACTGCGCAAACACGTGTTCGCCGAAGTCGACGACAGCGGCATGCCGATCCTCCAGAAAATCGGCGGCCTGCATGCCAGCGGCCATAAATTTCCGGCGTCGACCGAGCAGGCCAACCCGCAAGGCCCACGTATCAATATGGTCACGGCCATCCGCCGCACCCTCGAGCATGAGCTCGCGACCAACCCGAAGATGGTCCTGTTCGGCGAAGACGTGGGTCCCAAGGGCGGCGTGCATGCCGTCACCATGGGCCTGCAGGATAAGTTCGGCGATCAGCGCGTCTTCGACACCAGTCTCTCGGAAGAAGGCATCATCGGCCGCGCCGTCGGCATGGCCATGGCCGGGCTTCTGCCCGTGCCGGAAATCCAGTTCCGTAAATACGCCGAGCCCGCGGTCGAGCAGTTGAACGACTGCGGCACCTTGCGCTGGCGCACCGGCAACCGTTTCGCAGCGCCCATGGTCGTGCGCATGGCGGGCGGGTTCTCCAAGTGCGGCGATCCGTGGCACAGCCAGACCAACGAAGTGCAGTGGGTCCATGCGATTGGCTGGAAAGTCGCGGTGCCGTCGAACGCGGAAGATGCGGTCGGCCTTTTGCGCGCCGCCCTGCGCGGCAACGATCCGGTCGTGTTCTTCGAACATCGCGCGATGCTTGACCATGTCTGGGCCCGCCGTCCGTATCCGGGCGACGATTATGTTGTGCCGTTCGGCAAGGCGACCGTCACGATGACCGGTGAGCACATCACCATCGTGACCTGGGGCGCCATGGTTGACCGCGCCGAAGAAGCCGCCAAGGCTTCGGGCTACACCGCCGACGTCATCGATCTGCGCAGCCTGATGCCCTGGGACAAGGAAGCTGTGCTGACCTCGGTGCGCAAAACCAAACGCTGCCTTGTGATCCACGAAGACAATATGACCGCGGGCTTCGGCGCCGAGATTATCGCCGTTGTCAGCCGGGA
>CANJEU010000134.1 GCA_947473445.1 Fidelibacterota bacterium
TCGCGCAGGTAGTCGAAGCCCAGCTCGTTATTGGTCGAGTAGGTGACATCGCAAGCATAGGCGGCGCGGCGCTCGGCATCGGTGAGGCCATGCTGGATGACCCCGACCGTGAGGCCGAGGAATCGATAAATCTGGCCCATCCACTCGGCGTCGCGTTTGGCGAGGTAGTCGTTCACCGTAACGACGTGGACGCCCTTGCCTGAAAGCGCGTTCAAATAAACCGGGAGGGTGGCGACCAGGGTTTTACCTTCGCCGGTCCCCATTTCCGCGATCATGCAGCGGTGCAGAACCATGCCTCCGATGAGCTGAACATCAAAATGGCGCTGCTTGAGGGTGCGTTTGGCCGCTTCGCGGACCGTGGCAAAGGCATCTTCGAGAATATCGTCCAAAGTCTCGCCGGCCGCGAGGCGGCCTTTGAGCCATTCGGTTCGGGCGCGAACACCTTCGTCGTCGAGGGCTGCAATCTCAGCCTCCTTGGCATTGATGGCATCGACGGCGGGCCGAAGGGACTTAACAAGACGGTCGTTACGCGACCCAAAAATGCGTTTGGCGAGAGCGCCGAGCATTGGAACCTCAAGGAGGGGAGAAGATGGCGCGAGCCTTTGGCCGACGCCATGTACGAACGTTGGCGAAGAGATAGAAGCAGAGGGTAACGAAGTCAACGGAAGCGCCCGAAATTTTCGCTGAATTCATTGATAATTTGGGACTTTTTGCATGCGCGCACCGCTCACGGGTTGGTGAGCGGCGTCCCCTATGGCCGTGCAGCGACGAACTTGTCGGCAAAGAACGCTTATGCCATTGAAGCGCGACCCTTTTTGCGCCGCCCCTCCCCTCGAATCGAGCCCCAGAGTCCTGACCATGGCCACCAAAGTCTCGCCGCTCGCCCCCGCGACGACCCCGACGCTGCCGCCCATCGCAGGCGTGCGCCTTGCCCACCATGCCGCCGGGATTCGCTACAAAGTGCGGTCGGACCTCATGGTTGCGGTGTTAGACCCAGGTACAACGGTGGGGGGAGTTCTGACGCGCTCACTGACCGCCTCGGCCCCCGTCGAGAGCTGCCGGGCGCATTTGAAGGGCGGATCGGGCCGGGTTGTGGTCGTGAACGCTGGAAACGCCAATACATTCACCGGCAAACAGGGCGTTTCCGATGTTGCGGCGACTTGCGCGGCCGCCGCGCAGACTTTCGGCTGTGAACCCGAGGAGGTATTCGTGTCCTCGACAGGGACCATCGGCGTTCCACTTCCGGTCGAAAGGATTACCGCGGCCCTGCCGCTCCTTCCGGCCAAACTTAGCCCGACCGACTGGCTTGGGGCCGCGCAGGCCACTATGACGACCGACACCTTCGCCAAACTCGCGACTCGCAGCCTCTCCATCGACGGCAAGCCCGTAACGATCAATGGTTTCTGCAAAGGGTCGGGCATGATCGCGCCCGACATGGGCACGATGCTGGCCTATGTGTTCACCGACGCCGCCCTGTCGCCGCAGGTCACCCAGCAGCTGATCGCCGCGGGAGCCGATATCAGCTTTAACTGTATGACCGTCGATAGCGATACTTCGACATCCGACACGCTTTTGCTGTTCGCCACCGGCCAGGCGGGGCATACGCGCATCGAAACTCTGACGGACCCGCGCACGAGCGTCTTCAAGAGCGCCCTCGACTCCCTGTTGATCGAGCTTGCCAAACTTGTGGCCCGCGACGGCGAAGGGGCCACCAAATTCATCGAAATCCGCGTGAGCGGCGCTGAACATGACAAAGCCGCGCGCCGTATCGCGCTGTCTATTGCCAACTCGCCGCTGGTGAAAACCGCTATCGCCGGCGAAGACGCCAATTGGGGCCGTATCGTCATGGCGGTGGGCAAGGCCGGGGAGCGCGCCGACCGCGACAAACTGACGATTGGCGTCGGCGGCGTGACGATCACGCGCGAAGGCGCACCCGTCCCCGATTACGATGAAGCACCGGTCGTCGCACACATGAAAGGCCAGGAAATCGGCATTGATGTGGATGTAGGGATTGGCGCAGGGTCAGCGGTGGTGTGGACGTGCGATCTCACCCATGGCTATATCGACATCAATGGCTCCTACCGCACCTGAAGGCGAAAATATCCCCGACGAAGACGGCTGCTGGAGCGCCGGCGACGACCCGCGCGTGGGACTTCCGATCCTGACCGTTGTCGCGGTTGCATTGTTGGACGCCGACAATCGCATTCTTCTGACGCAGCGGCCGGCGGGCAAACCCATGGCCGGGCTGTGGGAGTTTCCCGGGGGCAAAGTGCATGAAGGCGAAACGCCCGAAGCCGCACTCATCCGCGAACTGCATGAGGAGCTTGGCATCGACATCCGCACAAGCTGCCTCGCGCCGCTTACCTTTGCTTCGCATTCCTACGAGAAATTCCACCTGCTGATGCCGCTATATGTCTGCCGCCAATGGCGCGGCAAACTTTCGGCAAAGGAAAATCAAAACATGACGTGGGTCCGCGCCTCGCGCCTGCGCGATTACCCCATGCCGGCGGCCGATATTCCCCTCATTCCCATCCTACAGGATTGGCTATGAGCGAGGCCCCCACTGCTTGCGTTTTGATCATCGGCGATGAAATTCTGTCGGGCCGGACGCAGGAGGCAAACCTCAAGTACTTCGCCGCGCGCTTCGCTGAGTTGGGTGTCCGTCTTAAGGAAGCGCGCGTCATTCCCGACGATGCGGACGTGATCGTCGGCACGCTCAATACCGTCCGCGCTCTTTATTCCTATGTCATTACGACGGGCGGCATTGGCCCGACCCACGACGACATCACCACCGCCTGCGTCGCCCGCGCTTTTGGGCGCAGCGTCGTGCGCCATCCCGGCGTGGTTGAGAAGATGACGGCCTATTTCGGCGACCGCTTGAACGAAGCCCGATTGAAGATGGCCGAAATCCCCGATGGTCCCGATGTGAGCCTAATCGAAAGCGAAACGACCATCGCGCCTGGCTACCGCATCGAGAATGTATACGTACTGGCCGGGATACCCAGCATCGCGCATGCGATGTTTGAAGCCCTCGCGCCCCAACTTGAACGCGGTGCGCCGATGCTCTGGGGCAATGTCGGCGCGGCGGTACGCGAAGGTGATATCGCCGAAGGGCTCACGGCCATTCAGGAGAAATTCCCATCGGTCGCTATCGGCAGTTACCCATCAATGCGTGCCGGCGGATTCCACACCAGCATTGTTGCGCGGAGCACAGACGCCGAAGCGATTGGAAAGGTCCTGGCAGCTGTTGCGGCGCTGATGCGCGCGCAGGGCTGTGATCCTGTGCGGGATACCTAGTCGCGCGATTGTTCTTTGGCGCTCTGCTGGTCTTTCTTGCCCGCGCCATCAGGCGTATCGCCCTTAAAGCCGCACGCCGTCAGAAATTCCAGCATATGCGCGGGCGCAGGCGCGCGCACCCGGATCGGATCGCGTTTGGGATGAAGCGGCAGCGTTACGGCACGCGCGTGAAGCATTAACTGACCTTCCGCCGCCGGGGTGCCCGTGCGTCCATAAATCCGGTCGCACATCACGGGACAGCCCAGCAGGGCCGCATGAACGCGGATCTGGTGCGTGCGACCGGTATGCGGGTGAAATTCGACCCAGCTGCGCACGCCATCGGGCGTTTCGATGGAGCCGCGGACTTTATAATCGGTGACGGCAGGCTGACCGTTCGGATCGGCCTGCATTTTCCATCCGGCGCCCTGGTTGGGGATTTTGTCGATCGCGAGTTTGATGCGGCCTTCGTCCTCGCGCGGGCGGCCGTCGACGATCGCCCAATAAGTCTTGCGCACCTTTCCGCTGGCAAAAAGATCACCGACCTCGCGTAGCGCTTTCGCGTGCCGCCCGAGGACAAGGCAACCGGAGGTATCGCGGTCGAGGCGGTGGCCGAGCGAGGGCGGACGCGGCAGGCCGAACTGAAGATGCACGAAGGACATTTCAAGATTTGGGCCGCCGCCGAAGCCGGCATGCACCGGAATACCGGTGGGCTTATCGATGACGAGAATCATCCCATCACGATAAAGCACGCGCGATTCAATTTCGGCTTGGGAGATGGGCGCGGCGGCGGGATTGGGCATGGGCGAGGCTTTGCCGGAAAGCGCTGCGTCATTCAAGTGAGGAATCTGTGGGGGCGGCGCGTTGCGCCCGGGCTTGCATGTTCCTAAGTTGGGTCCCTCTCTGATCGGACGCCCGCCATGACCTTATTCTCCGTTCTCGACCTCGCCCCCATCCCCCAAGGCTCGACGGCGGGCGAGTCCTTGCGTCATTCGCTTGAACTGGCACAAGCGGCCGAGCGCTTTGGCTACACGCGATACTGGCTGGCCGAGCATCACAACTTTCCGGGCATCGCGAGTGCGGCCACCTCGGTTGTCATCGGCCATATCGCCGGCGGCACGAAAACGATCCGGGTGGGCGCTGGCGGCATCATGCTGCCCAACCACTCCCCGCTCGTGATCGCCGAACAGTTCGGAACACTCGAGTCACTCTACCCCGGACGCATCGATCTCGGCCTTGGCCGCGCGCCAGGAACGGACCAACTGACCTGGCGCGCGCTGCGGCGCGATCCGGGCAGCGCGGAACGCTTTCCGCAGGACGTTCAGGAATTGCAGGCTCTGTTGGGCCCGTCGCAACCTGGGCAGAATATCCACGCGGTTCCCGGCACGGGCACGAATGTGCCTTTATGGATTTTGGGCTCAAGCCTGTTCGGCGCCCAGCTGGCGGCGCATCTTGGCCTGCCGTTTGCGTTCGCTTCGCACTTTGCGCCCGATTCCATTGACGAAGCACTGGCGATTTACCGCGCGCGATTTAAACCGTCGGCACAATTGGCCAAGCCTTACGCGATGATCGGTGTGAACGTGGTGGCGGCCGAGACTGATGCCGCCGCTCAGCGCTTGTTTACCTCGGTGCAGCAGGCCTTTATCGGCATCATCAGGAACGCCCGCACGCAATTACCGCCACCGGTCGATGATATCGAAAACCACTGGACGCCCGCGGAGAAGGCCTACATCGCGCGTATGCTGCGCTTCGGATTTGCCGGCAGCGCCGAAACCGTGCGCGCACGCCTCAAAGACGCGCTCGCGCAAACGGGCGCCGATGAAGTTATGGTGACCAGCATGGTCTACGATCACGGCGCGCGTGTGCGCTCCTACGAAATCCTCGCCGGCGCCATTCAGGGCCTTTAGAGAGGGAACGCATTTCGCCGCCCCTTGCGCGGCCATTAGGTTACCGCTTGGCGAATATGAAGGTGCCGTGGGCTTTAATCGCCTGTAGCGGTCACCTCGGCTGGGCGGTAAAAGACGATCCCAGATTGGCCGCGTGGTGGAATTGGTAGACACAGCAGACTTAAAATCTGCATCTGGGTAACTGGAGTGCCGGTTCGAGTCCGGCCGCGGCCACCAATACAGAGATTTGCGGCGATGGCGATTGAATTTCGTCTTTTGCAGCGCTCCGACTCCATCGCGGACCTTACCGCGTTGCTGCATGCGGCCTATGCGCAATTGCAAAGGCTAGGCTTTAACTACACCGCCGTCGATCAATCGGAACAGACAACACGGGACAGAATTGCGGGCGGTGAATGTTATGTCGCCATCGACGCTGGGCATATCATCGGTACGATTCTCTTTCGCCGTCACTCGCGCGGTTGCGCCTGGTACGAACAGCGGCACGTCGCCGCGGTTCATCAGTTCGGTGTGATGCCCACGGCCCAACGCAGCGGTATTGGAAAAAAACTTATTCAGCTGTGCGAGACGCGTGCGATTGAGACCGGTGCCACCGAGATCGCTCTCGATACCGCAGAGGGGGCAGCACACCTCGTTGGTTGGTATGAACGGCTGGGATATCGCCCGGTCGCCATCGAGCAGTGGCAGGGGAAAACCTACCGCAGCCTTATCCTGAGCAAAGATCTGCATGGTTCTGCGGTGGCCTAGCGCCCGCAACCGACATAACATCCAAACCTGCTCCAGGGTGACTTTTCCCGGTACCACCACCTTGCTGACAGTCCACAGGCCTGTCGATCCACGTGCCGGCACATCAATCGTTATACGGAGGATGGAAAATGCGCTGTCGTATTTTTGCTCTCGCAGCTCTGACACTTTTCCCTGTGTTGTCAGCATGTTCAGAAGACAAGCCCGCGCCTGCGGCTTCCGCTTATTCGGTTGAAGAAGTGCCGCTGTCGCAGATCTCGGCGGACCTTGCGGCAGGGAAAACGACATCCGTCGAGATCACCAAGGGCTACATCCACCGTATGGAAACGATGGATGAGCCCCTCAACGGCATCATCTTGATTGCGCCCGACGCCCTTGAGCAGGCGGCCGCATCGGACAAGCGCCGCGCGGACGGCAAGGCGCTGGGGCCGCTCGATGGCGTGCCCATCCTTTTCAAAGACAA
>CANJEU010000135.1 GCA_947473445.1 Fidelibacterota bacterium
CGCCGCATCCTTCCCTGAAGGTCGAGACCGCCAGCGACGGCATCTGGACGATCGATCTCGCCAATCCCAACCAGACCGCCCGCTCGGGTTTCGCCGAAGGCTCGGCCCGCCCGGGGAATAAGGTGGTGATCCTTGGCAATCGGTCGGCCAAGAAGGATCAGAAACTGATGAAGGCCGTAAAGCTCACCGTCGAGGGCAAGGACTTCATTCTCTATCCCGAGCGCATGCCGAAGTAAGCGGCGCGCGAAGTCGCCCTCTTGGACCTCCTGCAGGCGCTGCAAGACAGCAGCTCTGCGAGCGCCCTGCGCGGCGCGACCACGCTCTATCCGTTCTTGAACGCGGCCCACATTCTCTCGGTGGGGCTGATCGTGGGCGCGATCGGCACCTTGGACGTACGCGTGCTTGGTCTGTTTAAAGGTTTCGCGCTGGGCCAGCTCGGCCCGCCCCTATCGCGTGTCGCAGCCTTTGGCGTCCTCTCGGCTATTCTTACAGGCGTGGTGATTGTGAGCGTGCAGCCGGTCGCCTATGTGCAGAACCCCGCGTTCCTGCTGAAACTCGCGTTCGCTGGACTTGCGGTACTTAACGCGGTGGCGCTGCAAAGCCGCCTGGCCTGGCACGATGCGCTCGAGGGCGGCGAAGCGGACCTGAGCGTGAAGGCACAAGCCGCGGCCTCGCTCAGCCTGTGGGTCATGGCCGTCATCGCCGGGCGATGGATCGCCTTCGTCGAGTAAGGCTTACGCCGTTTCCGGACGCACGGGGTTAGTGGACTCGTCGCCGGCCACCGTCATCCATTCCCGCACACGCCAGGATTTCACCAGCCCGTTGGTCACGTAAGGATCGGTGCGCGCGAAGTCCTCAACCACGGCCTTTTCCTGTGCCTTGAAGAACAAGACGGCCGTGTCGGTCGGATCCGTCAGCGCGCCGCCCAGGATGAGTTCGCCGCGGGAGTGGGACGCCCACGCCTTCTCAAGATGAGCTTTGCGGTACTGCGCGCGCTTCTGAAGATAGTCGCTTGAGGTTTCGTAGAAGAGAAGGAAGTGCTTCATGGCGTTGCTCCAGCGCAAGGGTGACCGTGAACAACCTCGTAGTGGGTGACGAAATCGTCGAAGGAGGAAAGTACCGCGCGCGCCTCGGGCTCGACCACGGCGCTCTCGAGCGAGTCGCCGGCGAAGGCGCGGATCGACTGAAGCGAGTCCCACAAGGTCACGGCCATGAACTCGGCATGATCGCCCGTATCGCGCCGGAGCAGATAGGCGCCGCGGTGACCCTCGAGTCTCGTGAGCTGGGTGAAGACATGCTGTGTAACAAAGCTGTGGTAGGCGGTGGCATTCGCCAGCAACGCTCGCCCTTTCCAAATGCGCGTAATCATAGCAGTACCCGTTCCGTTCCGCTGTTACCGTCAAAACACCTTGGCCGTGACACGAACTCATCACAATCACGACGTTACATTCTCCGAGTGCCGATGATCATCAGCTTTTCACGTTCGCTGAGGCTCACCGGTGCGCCACTTAAAGGAGATACTGCGATGAAAAAGCTGACCATGTTTGCCGCTATCCTTGGAACCGTCGGTTCGCTCGCGATTGCTGATGCCAACGTTCAGCCTGCTGCGGCTCAGGATCGCTTCAGCTTTAGTTTCAGCACCGGCGACGTTGATTTGGCCTACCGCAATGGCTACACGGACCGTTATGGCCGCTTCCATTACTGGGCGAGCCCGCGCGAACAGCGCGAGTACCGTCAGCGTTATGCCAGCCGCTATCGCGACATGGACCACGACGGCGTCCCCAACCGTTACGACCGGGACCGCGATGGTGACGGCGTGCCGAACCGCTTTGACAATCGCCCGAACCGTCCGAACCGTCAGTTCGTCCAGACACGTCGCGACTGGGACGGGGATGGCGTGCCGAACCGTTTCGACGACTTCCCGCGCAACCCGTATCGCAACTAGCACTTAGCCTAACGTTTGTTGAGAAAACCGGCGGCTGCCGTTCAGCCGCCGGTTTTTCTTTGCCTATTTTCCTTTGTTATCAATGTCTTGCCGGAGCTTGTGGCGGACGGCTCGCATTTTATTGCCCACGACGATGTGAAACTATGGCTTCGGTTGGGGCCTTTCACGACCACACCGCGCGCTGTAGAACTTGAGCGCGTTATGAATTTGTCCCTCGAGGAGGAAAGCCCATGAAGAAACTGATTATCGGTGCGCTGCTCGCCACTGCGTTTGCGGTCCCGGCTTATGCCGCCCTGAAGAACGGCGATAAGGCGCCGGATTTCAAAGCGCGCGCTTCGCTCGCAGGCAAGGAATTCGATTTCTCGCTGGCCGACGCCCTCAAGAAGGGTCCGGTCGTCGTGTACTTCTACCCGGCCGCCTACACGCGTGGCTGCAATCTCGAAGCCCACACGTTCGCCGAGAGCAAAGAAAAGTTCGACGCCGTGAACACGACGATCATCGGCGTGTCGCAGGATAATATCGCGCGCCTGAACGAGTTTTCGGCCGATCCGGAATATTGCGCGGGCAAGTTCCCGGTCGCTTCGGACGCCAACGGCGAAATTTCGAAGTCCTTTAACCTGACCGTGCGCGAGCGCCGCGACGGTATGAAGGACACCAAGGGCCGCGACATCACCAACTCGGGCACCACCGAGCGTACGACCTTCGTGATCACGCCCGATCACAAGATCGTCGCGACACTGTCGTCGGCGGACGATGGCATCAGCCCGACCGATCATGTCGACAAGTCGCTGTCGGTCGTCGCCGCTTTGAAGAAGTAGATAAACGCCCTTAAGCGGGGGTGTGAAGAACGGCACGGGAGTCCTCTCCCGTGCCGTTTTTATTTGCCAATCAGCTGAGCCGCGCGGGCGAGGACGTCGTTCCCAGCGGCTGCGAAACGCGCCGCACTGAAGCGATCGTTGACGTGAAGATGGGCCGCTTCCCCCATGAGTTCGGCGCGGCCAGCGTCGCTCACGAGCATGACAATCGCGGCGGCAAGATCATCGACGGCCTCGACCGGAACGACGAAACCGGTGATGCCGTCACGCACAGTGAGCGGCATTTCGCCCATGTCCGACACGATTGCGGGCAAACCCGCCTGCATGGCTTCATGGGCCGATATGCACAGGCCCTCGACGCGCGATGGCTGAACGTAAGCGTGCAGACCGGCTAGAAATTCTTTCGGCCGTTCCTGATAGCCGGCCAGAATAAAATTGGTGACCCCAAGTTCACGCGCGAGCGATTCGAGCGCGGGCCGCGCCGGGCCGTCACCACCGATTGTCACCGTGAAGCGTGAGACAAGGTCCGGCGCCTCCTGCTTGATCTTGGCAAGGGCATGCACCAGGACATCGTAACCCTTGTGCGCGTTGAGGCGGCCCAAGCTGCCGATGCGGAAGATCTCGCCTTCGCTCGCGCCGCGCGCCCGGGGCGCAGCCGGATCGGCCGCAAACAGCGGCCAGACCGAGACTTCATCGTCTTTCAGACCGAAGCGTGTGCGGGTCACACGCGCCACGCATTCGGAATCGGCGACCCAAAGATGGGTCAAACGCTTGGTAAGCCGGAGCGCGGCGATATTTCCGCGCTTGAGGAACACATTGTGCTGCCAGCTGACGACCGGCACCTTGAGGCGTTTGCCCACCAGACGCCCAACAAGCGTGGCATGCGCGAGCGAGGTCCAGATGACGGTGGGTTGATAGGCTTCGAGCTTCTTGCGCAACCAGCCGAACGACTTCAGCACGCCGCCGTGGTGGACGTCGAACGGCAGGCCTACGCTTTCGAGAATAGGTTCCATCCGGCCATCGCGGCGCGCGAGGGCAAACAGATGCACATCATGGCCGGCCTCACGCATGAAACCGGTGATCATGGGGATCGGCAGGCCGGCGCCGTATCCGTCGAGGGAATTGATGAGATAAGCGATGCGCATGGGCGGACGATATACGGGCGCGTCTGCGCGAGGGAAAGGATTTTACGGCGATTCCGTATAGGCCGAACGGATGGCGCCCGCGAGGCGGTTCTTATCGGGGAAACGCCCGGCCATGGCGGCGGTGATGGCGCTGACCGCGTCATCTTCCGAGCTTTTGGCTTTCTTCGCCGCCGCGGCGCGCTCCTGGATTTCGGTGAAATAACTTTTGTAGCCGGCAATCAGCTCGGGCCCGCCCGTTGGACCATGGCTAGGCACGATCGTGCGCGGACGGAGTTGGGCGAGACTATCGAGCGTCGATTGCCAGTGGGCGATGCTCGAGTATGGGCTCGCGAACGAGGGTTGCGGCTTCATGACGATATCCCCGCTGAACAGAACTTGCTCGGTCTCGACCCAGATGCCGGTGTCGCCGCGCGTATGGTTGGGTCCGGCGGCGAAGATGTAGGCGCGCACGCCCCCGAGGTCGAGCATACGATCATTCTCGAAGCTGATATCGGCGGCGCGATAAGTGGCGCCCTTCAGGAGATCCGCCGCCGCGGGAGACCGGTCGGAGAAAATCTTGCACACTGAACAGCCGAACTCGGCGATGTCCTGTTCCTGCGTGCTCGCGCGCAGCAGCGTCGAGCCGTCAAGCATGCGGGGCCCGCGCGGAAAACCGTTCGCGCCCATGTCGTGTTCGGGATGGAAGTGCGTGGTGACCAGATAGATGCGCAAGTTCGGCGCGAGCTTGCGGGCAACGGCCGCGACGATGGCGCCGTTCTTATCGCCCATGCCGGTGTCGATCACCAGAATCCCCGTCTGACCCACAACGAGGCCGACGTTAGGGACCATGGGACGGCTTTCGTCGGGGATGATCCAGACGCTCGGTGCGATCTGCTTAAGCTTTTCGGGAAGAATGAGGGGCGCGGCGTCCTGCGCCAGCGCAGGTGCGCCGGCGAGGAAAACGCCCAGAACCATCGCCAATAACGCGCGCATAGCTGTCTCCTCACACTTCAGAGGGGCGATAGTGACGTCCCACTCGTGAAATGGGAAGCGGTTAGGTCGGTGCCGGGGTGGTGCGGCGCGCGGCGCGCCTTAGGCCATGAAAAAAAAGGAGCCGGCGCGTTCCCGCGCCGGCTCCCTTCGCTTCGTAACAGCTACTTCGCCGCGGCGACGTCGCGGCCTGGAACTTCGATGGTGGCGCCTGCGAGCGCGGGCGTATTTACGGGACGGCGCAGGGCTTTGGTTGCCTGTTCGAAGCTATAAGCGAGCGCCAGCAACTTGGGCTCGCTAAAGGCCGTGCCGAAGAACGACACCGTCACCGGCAGATCGTCGGTGGTGAAACCCGCCGGCACGATCACATCGGGGAAGCCTGACAGGTTGGCGATTCCCGTGGGGCTTGGGGTCGAGCCCAGCGCAGGACCCGGCGGCGCCGCGATCTGGCCCGGACGGCGCGTGCCGGTCGGATAGACGATGGCATCAAGTTTGTCTTTCTGCAGGATGCCGTCGACAAGCGCGGTGCTCATGGGCAGGTAATAGTTCTTGAGCGCGATATAACCCGGATCGGTAAGCGCATCGGCCTTGGCTTCGACGTTCTTGAAATACGTCCAGCGCGACAAGTTCGGCCCCGCGCCATCGACGCCCATGCTGCGATAGTTCTCGGCCGCTTCGATCAACTGGTCGAGGTTCTTGGGATACTTCGGACCGGTGGTCTTGAGGTAATCGGCGATTTGCACTTTGAACTCGGCCGGATAGAGCGTGAAGACCGCGCGGTTCGAGGAATCGAGGAACCACTTCGGATAACGCACATCAACAAGAGTCGCGCCGGCCTTCTGCATGGCCTTGAGCGAAGCTTCGAAGATGAAATCGACATCGGGATCGGCGCCGAGGAAGTCACGCGCGACACCGATGCGCGCGCCCTTGAGGGCGTCGGCTTTCAAGAACTTGGTGTAGTCCTTCTCGAACTTCCCGGCGCTTTTCTTCGTGGCGTCGTCGGCCGGATCGACACCGGTCATTACGCCAAGCATGACAGAGATGTCGTAGACACTGCGGGCCATGGGACCGCCGGTATCAAGCGACAGGGCGAGCGGGATGATCCCATCGCGGCTGACGAGGCCGTGGGTGGGTTTCAAGCCAACGATACCGTTCACGCTCGATGGCCCCCGGATGGAGCCGCCCGTGTCGGTGCCGATGCCCAGCGGCGCGTAGCCGGCGGCAACCGCGACGCCTGTGCCGCCCGAAGAACCGGCGGGGGTGCGGGTAAGATCGTGCGGGTTCAGGGACTGGCCGCCGAGCGAACTTTGGCCGCCGTTGGCGAATTCGCCGAGGTTCACTTTCGCAAGGATGATGGCGCCGGCGTCGCGCAGTTTTTTCACGAGGAAGGCGTCGTCGGGCGCCATATTGCCTTCAAGCAGAACCGAGCCGCCCGTGGTGGGCATATCGACGGTGTCGACGTTGTCCTTGAACAC
>CANJEU010000136.1 GCA_947473445.1 Fidelibacterota bacterium
CACCCCTGCCATTCCACTATGCATCACGCGCGCAGAGACGCAATCGGCCCGGATGTAGCCGAGGCCGCTCGCTGTTCATCGTGCGATGAACTGATTTCCGAAACGCGAAAATTAGAGACAAAAAAAGCCGGGATGACCCGGCTGATCCGGCGATATCTACGTCTTGCCCGGAAGAACCGGGCAAGACGCAAATCGCTTAGAAAGCCTGTATTAGACGGCTTCCTTGAGTTCTTTCGCCGCGCGGAACGCGACTTTCTTGCTGGCTTTAATCTTGATCGCTTCGCCAGTCGCCGGATTACGGCCCATGCGCGCAGGACGCTTGCGAACCTGCAGCACACCGAAACCGCCGATGCGGATCTTGTCACCCTTCTTGAGGTGCTTGGTGAGTAGGCCGACGAAGTCGCCCAGGATCTCACCCGAAACTTTCTTCGAGAGTTCATGCTTGTCGGCGAGCGTCGCCGCCAGATGCTTCAACGTGACGACCGCCGGCTTATCGGATGATGTGGCCATTTTTCCACCCCTGTGTGTTGATCGGAAAACCCCGACGGACGCCTTATTTTAAAGGATAACAACGCCGTCTTGCTTGCACTCTTAACTCAGGCCCTGAAGGGGCGCAAGCGGATCAACCACTGTTTAACTCATATTTTGCGACATTTTTTGCAGGTAACGTTCGCGATACGCCTTGCTTTTGGGGGCAAAACGCCTCTGCTGACGCGTTAACATTCCGCCGCTGACGCGCGTGAACCATAAGAAACGCCCGAGGCCGCGCACGGTTGCTACCACGGTAAAATCCGTCCGTCATAGTTGAGTGCGCGGCCGCTGTCGGCGCGCGACAAACCGTCGATAACCTTGATCATCGCGCGGACACTCTCATCGACCGGCAGATCTTTCGCCGCGCGCGCCGCGCCTACAGCCGCGCGGCGCATGTCGGTGTTCACCGCGCCCGGGGCGATGACGGCCACGATGATGCCCTCGCCGGTGAGGTCGGTTGCGAGCGTCTTAAACATCATATTTAGCCCTATTTTACTGGCTTTATAGTAGTAGGAGCCTCCGCCCACAGGCGCCGAAATGATGCCCGAGCCGCTCGTGATTCCGACGATTTTTTTCTGCGCGCTCGCAGCCACATGCGCGCGAAACGCATCGCTGAGCGCGAGGGGCGCGTAGGTGTTCACCGCCATCACGTTCTGGAATTCTTCGTAATCGAATGAGCCGAGCTGCTGCTTGCTGAGGTCGCCGAGGACGCCCGCATTGTTAATCAAGACGTCGATGGCCGTGCCCGCATATTTCGCGGCGAGCGCTTCGACCGACGCTCGTTCGACAACGTCGAGCGCCTCGATACGGATCATGCGGTGGCGGGCGGCGAGCGCCTTCAGCTCATCCGCGGCGTCAGGCGTCCGGGCGGTCGCAATCACCGTCCAACCCAGCGCGGCGGATTGCTTAACGAACTCGAGTCCGATCCCGCGATTCGAGCCGGTGACGAGAACCGTCTCGGCTCGCACCGAAGTTATGCACAGGCTCCAGAGAGCGAGGCCGACGATGGACGCATTTTTCATGACTTGCCTAGTTGCTCGGGGTTTCAGGCGCGGTGCGTCACGATCCCCTGTGGAAAACTTAAGCGGCGTCGGGCGATGTCGTATCGGCCACGGTCGCGCCACCCAGCACCTGCGGCTTCGGGTGGCCGGTCTTTGTGTCGCCTTTCGTACGGTACTCGATTTCCGCGTTTATCTCCGCGCCGATGCAGACCGCGTAAGCGGCGACGTAGAACCAGAACAACAGGATGATACCCCCGGCCAGCGAGCCGAAAGTCTCATTATATTTACCGAAATTCGTTACATAGAGCGAGAATCCCGCCGAGGCGATGACCCACAGGAGCATCGCAACAATGGCCCCCGGTGAGAGCCATTCAAACCGCGCGTGCTCCCTACTCGGGCCATAGCGAAAGAGCAGCGCCAGCCCGATCAGGACAAACGCCGCCAACGGCGGCCATCGTAAGAGAAGGATCAGGCTCGCAATCCATCCGGGCAGATGCAGCTCTTCGACGATGGCCGGCAGTCCGCCCAGAATGAGCATCGCGGCCAGCATCACAGCAAGCGCCGCAAAGGTGAAAACGAAAGCCAGGAGATTGAGTGTGACGAAGCTACGCTGCTCATCTACCTCGTAGGCAATATTCATCGCCGTGACGAGCGCAATCACGGCGCGCGATGCGCTCCACATCGATATGATCACCCCGATCGCAAAACCCAGGCCAAGCTCGGCCGCCTTCTCCGACATCAGCGCCCGAACCTGGTCAGCGATCGGCTGATAAGCATCGCGCGGGAGGACCGAACGCATAAAGCTCAGGTGCTCACCGACCATTTGCCGATCTGCGACTATGCCATAGAGGGCGACCACTGCGCCGACAGCCGGGAAAATCGCGAGCAGCGAATAAAAGCCTACGCCGGCAGAGACGAGAGCAAGATTGTCCTCCCTGATCTCCTTCCACACCGCGTGCGCCACCTGCCGCCACTCCGCGCGCAGAACGTCGCGCGGACTGCGAACGGGCGTGTGTCGCGCCGAGGACGGTGGCTGTGAAGGCATGGCAGATGAACGTGTTCTCGTATGCGTTGTTCCGCCAGCCCCGGCCCGCCCAACTGTGGACTTCCCTCCTCGCGTGCGGCGCGCGGCCCCCCCTCATGACCTTGTTAGGTGAGTGGGGGAGACTTCGCGCGCGCCTCTAAGGCCTTGTAACGCATACCTATTGAAGATTTATAAGAATGATTATTAATCGCATTGCGAATCATTCTTAATTAGCCGTATCATGCGCTCCGCTCCTCTAGCCTCCACAATTTTGGGAAAAGCCCATGACCTCACCGATCGCCGTACGCCGTTTATGCTCGCTCACAACCCCCGAACTTTTTGTCCTCTGCTCCATGCGACTGATGAGCCAAGCGGTGCGGGAGCGGCGCGAGCCCGACAAAACCTGCCGCGAAGGTTTTGAAATCGCGCGCCTCACCAACGCGCATGCGCAGCACCTCGCCTGCGCGCTCCGCGCCATGGACGCAGCCGCCA
The DNA here is from genome assembly GCA_947473445.1 of Fidelibacterota bacterium. Lineage (GTDB taxonomy): Bacteria > Pseudomonadota > Alphaproteobacteria > Rhodospirillales > Rhodospirillaceae > SHVO01. The sequence continues at coordinate 3,049 of CANJEU010000136.1, forward strand.
GCCGGACCTTGGATGTCCGCAGTGCGCACTGCGCCGAGGTAGGACAAGACGAGGAACTGGTGCTGCAGGTCCTGCTGCTGTTGCAACACGAGAATGAATTCGGCGCGCGCAGAGTCTTATGGAAGATGCTTCCGCCAGCCGCGGCGCGCATCGTTCTTGGCCATCTTGATGAGCTTGCTCTGGGTATGGTCCGCGCGGGTCTGCTCCTTCCGCAGTCACCCTATGCGTTGCGTCCCTGCCCCGCGGAGGCGCTGGCGGCCCGGCAGCTTGGCGTCTCGCCGGTCCAGGATACGGCCGATCACTTTTGGCTGAACTGAAGGGCCCCTAATTCAACAGCCTGGAATTCAGCAAGATGCCATGGGATGCTGAAGAATCGGCATCGTCCAGACCCGTGTCGATACTTTGGGGATCGACACGCGCGTCAATGTACACCTTTCGCTCACTCATCCAGCGGCGCACCGCCTGGGTTCTCGCCCTCGTTCTCGCAGCGATAGCGCCGGCTGAGGCGATCGCGCAGGCGACAGCGGCTACCCCGCCGACGCCCGTGCGCGACGCGGACGCTCCACCGCCGACCCCTTTCGTGCTCAGCGAACGCTGGGCCATGGGCTTGACTGCCCAACTCGACGCCCGCGCGCTAAAAGACGCCGACCTCAGTTCCAGCGTTGCGGGCGACGTTGCCAACATCCGCCCTCAAATGCAGTTCGCTTTCCTTTACGAAGTACCGAACACCTTCCGCTTTTTCTCTGCCACGAAGATCAATCGTGATCTGACGATACGGGACGGTACGGCACCCGAGCATCGCGAGCTTTTGGCCGATCTAGACGAACTCTATGTCCGTTGGGTGCCCTTCGAGGGCGGTGTCGTTTCGGCGGGCCGTTCGCGCATGAATGACCCGCGCAACTGGCTGTTCGCGAGTTCGGACGACAAGAACGACAACATCCAACTTCAGTACCGCGGCGCGCGCGACTTCGTTCAGCTCGTGGCCGCGTCTCGCGACCTTCTCCCCAGCAATCTGTTCGAACCCGAGGATCTGCATCGCAGCCTCAACACCGCGGCTACCTATGAACATACGTTCGACAATGGGATGCGGGCTGGCGGGTACGTTCTGCTTCAGGACCGGCGCGATGAGGGCGACAGTCTCGATCGCACCTATTTCGGCGCGCGCTCGCGCGGAACCGTTGCGGCGGGGCATATCGACTATTGGACGGACACCATCGTCCTGCGCGGAACGTCCGGCGCGACGTTGATGCGGTCCTACGCCTTCGATCTCGGCGTGATCTACAAGTTCCTCGACCCTCTGCAGTTCCATCTCGTGGGCAGCTATGCCTTCGGCTCGGGAGATCGCGATCCGAACGACGGCGTCGACCGGCGTTTTCGCCAGACCGGCATCCAGGAAAATCGCTTCCAGTATGGCGGCGTCAGCCGCTTCAAATACTATGGCGAGAGCCTGAACCCGGAACTCAGCAACGTCGGCATCGCCACCGCGGCCGTCGGATTCAAACCCGATACCCTCAGCTCCATCGACCTCGTCGTGCATCACTATGAATTGGCGCAAGCGGCCAACGGCCTCATCGCCAGCCGTCTCGACCGCCAGCCGACCGGCCTGTCGCGCAATGTCGGCAATGCGGTCGACCTTGTCGCCGGGTACCGCGATCGTACGGCCGTCGAGTTCGAGTTCTTCGGGGGGTGGTTCATGCCCGGCCCGGCTTTTGGCCCCAACCGGACTGATAGCGTCTATGCCATGGTTAAGATGAAATACAACTTGAGGCCCTGACATTTCCCGTCCGGGCGTTCTAGGATGGGTCAGGCTTACATAGGTGGGGGACGCATGACGCATTTCTTGGTCACGGAAGATCGGCCGGACGGTTACCGGCTCGAGGACATCTTGGGCATCATCCGGAATGATATGCTCACCCGCGCGCTGAAAATCGCCGAGGACAAGCGCCCGGAGGCGCAGCATGTCATGCGTAATAACATGAAAATTCTCGGCTTGATCAGCGAAGCCATCACGCTTGCTGAAGATTCCACCCGCGTCCTCGACAAGGCCTTTGGCTCCAATGCCAAGGGCGGTCCGCCCCGTATCGGCAAGCCATAGGAAAATGACCATGGTGAGAAGAGGATGTATCGCCGCCTTCGCCGCACTTGTCCTCTTCGCGGGACCGGCGACCGCGGCCACAAAAGCGATCAAGTTCGGTAAACTTGTCGACGGTTCGGGGCGCGTTCAGGAGAACGTCACCGTCATCGTCGAGGATAACAAAATCATCGGCGTCTCGACCGGCGCGCCGCCGGCCGGCGCCGAACTGATCGACCTTTCCGCTTATACCGGCATTCCGGGTCTCATCGACGCGCACACCCATATGACCTATGGGCCCGACCCGCTTCTGCGCGGGGGACGCTCCAACGCGGTCAGCATGGTGCTGGGCCAGGACGCCCTCACGAAGACGCTGGAGTCCGGCGTCACCACCGTCCGCGACATGAACGCCTCCGAATACATGGACATCTCCATGCGCGACCTCATCAACATGGGCCGCTGGACCGGCCCGCGTATGTACGTCGTCGGCTGCGGCCTGCGGGCGACGCGCTCGCGCTTTAACGTTGCGGGCAACCCGCTGGGCTGCGGCGAAGGCAATGGTCCGGACGAATTCGCCCGCGCCGCCCGCCAACAGATCGCCGCCGGGGTGGACTGGATCAAGATCTTCGGCTCGACCGGCAGCGGCGAGGACGTCACCGGCTTCCAGACCGTGACGTATGAGGAAATGAAAGCGGCCGTCGATGTCGCTCACGCCATGGGTAAGCGCATCGCCATTCACAGCTACGGGCCGACCGGCGTACGCGATGCGGTGCGTGCGGGTGCGGACTCCATCGAACACGGCGCCGATCTCGATGACGGCACCATCGCCGAGATGGCGAAGAAGAAGATATTCTTCGTTCCGACCATCGACCATAACCGCTACTACTTCGACAACGCTGAACGCTTCCGCTATCAGCCGGGCGCGAAGGAAAACCTCACCAACTATATCGACCGTAACCTCGACGCCACGCGCAAGGTCATCAAGGCCGGCGTGCAGGTGGTGATGGGATCGGACGCCATCTACGACATGTTCGGGCAGAACACGCGCGAGCTTGAATGGTTCGTGAAAGCCGGCATGACGCCGGCCCAGGCGCTCGCGTCAGCGACCACGGTCGCCGCGCGCATGATGGGCATGGAAAAACAGATCGGCAGCGTCGCGCCCGGTTTCTACGCTGACATCGTAGCCGTCGAAGGCGATCCTCTGAAGGACGTCGGCGTCGTCATCAACAA
>CANJEU010000137.1 GCA_947473445.1 Fidelibacterota bacterium
CAGCAATTTGCGACGGGGCACGCTCATGAAAATATCGCGCTTTTACCGATGGGCCACAGCGGCGACGGTTGCCGCTCTCATGATGGCTGCCGCCCCGGCCTTCGCAACCTGGTCCATCGTCGCGGTCGATCGGGCTACGGGACGCGTCTCCATGGCGACGGCAAGTTGCGTCGACGTAAAGACCGATCACGAATACCGCGACCTTACCCTCGTCGTCGTGCCCGGGGTCGGAATCGCGGCCTGTCAGGCCGGCGTCGACCGCACGCTCAAAAATCAGCAGTTCATTTTTGAAGAATTGAAAAAGGGTACCGAGCCCAAAGCCATCCTTGAACGCATCGCGCGCGATGACCCGGACTTTCAGCAGCGTCAATTCGGCATTGTCGATATGAAGGGCCGTATGGCCTCGCACACGGGCTTGAACAATGGCTACGTCGCGCAGGTCATTCAGGGGCAAGTCCCTGGAACGGAAATCTTCTATTCGGTCCAGGCCAACACCATGCGCGCGGGAAAAGTGGTGCCGAACGCCGCGGCGGCTTTCCTCAAAACTGATGGCGCGTTGACTGATCGCGTGATGGCGGCGATGGACGCCGCCGACGGCTCGGGCGGCGATGTCCGCTGCACCTGTCCAGCCTATCCGACCGACGGCAGTAAACCCGCTATTGCCTGCAGCAATCGCGTCGCACACGCTGCATGGATCATCATGGCCGACCCGAAGGATCCGGCCGGGGATTCCTTCAATAACGGCGATTATTCGCTGTTTCTCACAGTGCTGCAGCCCGGCCCGGACCGCGGTCCTAATCAGATCAAACCGGGGGAAGATCTAAACGCGCAGAGCACCTTGCGCATGCGCTACGACGCATGGCGCAAGACGCAAGCCGCTTCGTACAAATAGGCCCGCGCCATGAACCGGATCCTTATCACGGCGCTGGCCGCCATCCTTCTTGCCGGCGCAGGGAACGCACTCGCGCAGCAACGTCGCCCGCCGCCGGCACAGGTCATCATGATGACATCCCCGGCGTGGAAAGACGGCGATGTCATTCCATCGAAACATCCCCACGCCGGAACAGAAACGTCTCCGGCGCTGGCATGGACGTCGGCGCCCGAAGGCACCGAGAGCTTCGTGCTGATCATGCGCGATCTCGATGGCCTCTCAAATCTTGGTACCGATACGCACCTTTATTGGATGCTATGGAATATCCCAAAGGAGGCGCGCGCGCTTCCCGAAGGCGTACCCGCGTTTGAGGAACTGCCTGACGGCATGCGCCAGATCAGCATGGCCGGCCCGTGGTATCGCGGACCGGCCGCCTCTATCGCCGGCCCGCCGCATCACTACGCGTTCGAGCTTTTTGCCGTCAGCACGAAGATCGACGTTGCCGCCGTCGGCCAGACACCGGCGGCCACGGAGGCCGCGGTGCGCGCCGCCATGCAGGGCAAGATCCTCGGAAAGGGCACTTTTATCGGCTTGTTTAAGCGCAACTGAACGAAAGTATGAGTTTAGCGTTCTTTTCACGCGTCACGAGGCGCGATAGCTTTTCGCTCTTACGCCTCGCGCAGGCGCTTATTCAGTTGCGATGAAGGAATGCACGGATGGTCAAAGTTCTCGTCCTCTACTACTCGTCTTACGGTCACATCGAGCAGATGGCCGAAGCCATGGCTGAAGGCGCGCGTAAAGGCGGCGCCACCGTCGACATTAAACGCGTGCCCGAAACAGTGCCTGAAGCGACCGCCAAGGCCGCGCATTTCAAGCTCGATCAGAAAGCCCCCATCGCAAAGGTCGAAGAGCTTCCGAACTATGACGCGATCATCGTCGGCGTCGGCACGCGTTACGGCCGCATGGCCTCGCAGATGGCGGCTTTCCTCGATCAGACCGGGGCGCTCTGGGCAAAAGGCGCGCTCAATGGAAAGATCGGCGCGGCATTCACCTCGACCGCGACACAGCACGGCGGCCAGGAGATGACGCTCTTCTCCATCATCACCAATCTGATGCACTTCGGCCTCATCATCGTCGGCTTGCCTTATAGCTTCAAAGGCCAGATGAAATTGGACGAAGTTGTGGGCGGCGCACCGTACGGCGCAACGACCATTACCGGCGGCGACGGATCCCGGCAGCCGTCCGACACCGAACTCGCTGGCGCGCGCTACCAAGGCCAGCTGGTCGCCGAAACAGCGGCCGCCGTGTTCGGGTAAAGGGTTTGATTCGGCAAAGTCCCCGGCCTTAATTCCCCGCCCCATTTAGGGAGGGGCTAGGGGTGGGGCGCTGGCTCACCGATAGCGGTTTTTCCGGCTCCCCAACCCACCCTCCCGACGAGGCGAGGGTTTCAGCGCTGCGCGGGTCAACCCGCAATGCACCCACGGAAAGTGAGGGCCGAAACCTTCACGGCAGGCGTTTTCCTACAAATCTGATCAGTTTTTCTTCGCACACCAAAGTGTGCGTTGCACAATAAGGCGCGTGCGGTGCACAAAATAAGCCCGTGAAATCAGGCGTTGTCGCGATATCGTTACTTTAGAACCCTTCTGATGACCGACCGGTCATGTTATTTATAAATCCAGGAGAAGCTTCATCTTTTCGTTACCGTACTTTCGGTTACAACGGTGCAGCCTCACATATAATAATGAGCGGTGGTTTGCCCGACTTGGCACTGCCTACGGAGGATCCAAATTGCGTTCGTTCGCTCGCCTAACACTGCGCTGTTCTTTGCTTTCCGGCGTCATGGCCGCCACGCTCGCGCTCGCGGGGTGCTCGCAGCCGGGATCGGAGTCAACTAAAGCCGCCGCGGCGCCCGCTGTCGCGCTGCCGGACGCGACGTCGACCGCGCGCGTGCGCCTCATGACGGCCAGCCAGTATGCAAACGTCATCGCCGATGTGTTCGGCGCCGACATTAAACCGGGCAAGCCCTTGGGACCCCTCACGCGCACCGACGGGCTCGTGTCGTCGGCGGCCGCGAAAGTCGGCGTGACCTCGGGCGACATGATGAAGCTGCAGCGCGCCGCAGCCGCGGTGGCCTCACAGGTTGTCGACAACGGCAATCTCGAGCAGGAAATTCCGTCTCACCGCGACTCGCTTGTGCCCTGCAAGCCCAAGGACATCGCCGCGTCGGACGACGTCTGCGCCACGAAGTTCATCGCCCAGACCGGACGCCTGCTTTATCGCCGTCCGCTCAATAATGATCTTTTAACCGCCTATGTGACCAAGGCCCGCACGGCCGCCGACAGCAACAAGGACTTCTACGCTGGGCTCGCGGGCGTGCTTGAAGGCATGCTCGTCGATCCGAACGTGTTGATGATCACCGATATCGCCGAGAACGATCCCAAGCATCCGGGCCAAAAGCGCCTCGACGCTTACAGCGTGGCCTCGCGCCTATCGTTCTTCCTTTGGAACACGGTGCCTGACGACACGATCCTGAAGATGGCCGAAAGCGGCGAAATCCTCACGCCGAAGGGCCGTACCAAGGCTATCGAGTTCATGCTGGCCAGCCCGAAACTCGAAAACGGCGTGCGCGCCTTCTTCGACGACATGTTCGCTTTCGACGACTTTGACAATCTGTCGAAGGACGGCGCGGTGTATCCCATTGTGACGGGCACAGCCCTCAAGGACGCGCGCGAGCAGACCCTGCGCACCGTCGCCGATCACCTCGTGGTGCGCAAAGGCGACTATCGCGATCTGTTCACCACCAAGAACACTTTCATGTCGCCGGCGCTGGCCGCGATCTACCAGGTTCCGACGCGTCCGGGTTGGACGCCCTATACGTTCCCGGAAAACAGCCCGCGCATGGGCATCCTGACGCACATCTCATTCCTGTCGGTGCACGCTCATCCGGCGCGCAGCTCGGCCACGCTCCGCGGCAAGGCGTTGCGTGAACTGTTCCTGTGCCAGAAGGTGCCGCCGCCGCCGCCGAACGTCGACTTCTCGGCGCTGGAAGATCCGACCTCGCCGTTCCGCACCGCGCGCGACCGCGTCAACTTCCATCTGCAGAACCCCGTGTGCGCCGGTTGCCACAAGATCACCGATCCGATGGGCCTCGCGCTTGAGAACTTCGACGGCGGTGGTCAGTTCCGCCTGTCCGAACAAGGCGTGCCCATTGATGCCAGCGGCACTCTGGACGGCACCAACTTCACCAACGTGACCGGCCTTAGCAAAGCCCTTCACGACCACGCGCAGGTTCCGCGCTGCCTCGTGCGCCGCGTTTACGCTTACGGCACCGGCGGCCAGCTCACCACCGAGTCAAACGACCAGGTGGACGCGCTGACCAAAGTGTTCGCCGCGAGCGGCTACCGCGTTCCCGACCTGATGCGCGCGATTGCACATTCGGATGCCTTCATTCGCGTGACCGACACTAAACCCCCGAAAGCCACCGCGGCGACGAACGTTTCGTCCGCGCCGACGGCCCATTGATCTAGAGAGGAGTGCACGATGAACACGTTCCTGGAATCTCTCACCCGCCGCCGGATGTTGCGCGGCATGATGGCCGGCTCGGCGGTCTCGGTCGGCCTGCCGTTGCTCGACATCTTCCTTAACGGCAACGGAAATGCGATGGCCGACGGTTCAGCCATGCCGATCCGCTTCGGCACATGGGGCTGGGGCCTTGGCATGAGCGAGAAGATCTTCACGCCCAAAAAGTATGGCTCGAATTGGGAATTGCCCGAGGAAATCGCGTCGCTGGCGAAGGTGCAAAAGCACATTAACCTCTACACGAACTTCAACGGCTTCCGCGACGCGGCGCCGAACCTCTGCCACACCACCGGCTGGATGATCATCCGCTCGGGCTTCGCGCCGATGAACGGCAACGACAAGCCCGGTGAAACCATCGACGTGACCGTGGCCAAGAAAATCGCCACGACATCGCGCTTCGCCAATCTCACCATGAGCGCAACAGGCGATCCCCGCGATACGCAGTCCTACGAAAGCGCCACGTTGATCAACACCTCGGAAGGCTCGGCGCTCGGCCTCTACACCACCGTGTTCGGCCCGGACTTCCAGGACCCGAATGCGAAAGAGTTCAAACCGAACCCGAAAATCATGGTGCGCCAGAGCGTCATCTCGAGCGTTATGGACAACACCAAGAAGCTCCAAACCATGGTCGGCGCCGAAGACAAGCAGCGCATCGATCAGTACTTCTCGGGTCTGCGCGATCTGGAAAAGCAGTTCGACCGTCAGCTCACCAAGCCCGACCCGCGCGAAGCCTGCGTGGCGCCGAAGGCCCTGCGCGGCGACATCGCCACGGGCGTTGACTTCGAACTCGTGAACAAGCGCCACCAGACGATGACCGACATCCTGGTTATGGCCCTCGCCTGCGATCAGACGCGCGTCTTCAACATGCTCTATTCGAAGTCGTTCGCCTCGACCACGAAGCCCGACTACGAAAAGCCGCACCACACGGCCAGCCACGAAGAACCGATCGACGAGAAGCTCGGCTACCAGCCGATGGTGTCCTGGTTCCTGCGCCGCGCGTTCGAAAATTGGGGCTACTTCGTCGAAGCCTTCGCCAAGGTGAAGGAAGGCGACGGCACCCTGCTCGACAATATGGCGATCTTGGGTTCCACCGATCAGTCGTTTGCCAAGATCCACTCCATCGACGGCTTGCCGATGTTCTCGGCCGGCCGCGCGGGCGGCAAGCTGAAGACAGGCCTGCACATCAACGGCGAGGGCACCACCGGCTGCCGCCTCGGCTACACCCTGATGCAAGCCGTCGGCCTCGACATCCCGCACTGGGGCAACCAGAGCAACCAGACCAGCAAGGTCATCGGCGAGATGGTCGTCTAAGACCAGCGCGCCGCAAGGAACGACGGATGAAGTCTTATACGATCGCTTTGATCATGGGTCTCGCAATCGGTGGCGCCGCAAGCGCCGCCGATCAGCGCATGGTCGAAAACTATGCAAAGGTGCCGATGCCCGCGGACGTCAAAGTCGTGGTGACGGAACTTGAAGGTCCCGTTTTCACTGATGCCCGTGGACACACTCTTTACACGTGGCCGCAGAAAGCCATGCGTATCGGCTTTGCCGGCGATCCGAAGGAAAAGTCCTTCTGCGACGACAAACCGACCACCAAGACCGCGGGGATGATGAGCCCGTGGCCGGCCGGTCTCGACCTGCCCGAAGTCGATCAACGCAAGTCTTGCGCGGCCACTTGGCCGCCGCTGTTCGCGCCCGATGACGCCAAGCCGCTCGGCCAATGGACGGTCGTGACGCGCTCGGACGGCAAGAAGCAATGGGCTTACAATAAGCAGCCTGTTTACACCTCGATCCTCGATACGCGTCCGGGTGAAACCAACGGCGCGATCACAGTGACGCGCCGCGGCGGCGATGAACCGGCCGAACGCGAAGTCGCGAGCCCTCCGCCCAAC
>CANJEU010000138.1 GCA_947473445.1 Fidelibacterota bacterium
CCCCCTTACGGCTTACAAGTTTGTAAGGTCTCCGGCGTCGCTAACGTGGCCAGCTCAGGCCTGGAGCAAGCCCACGAGACCGGGAACGTCTTGCCCCAACGATCGCCGCAGCGTCACCGTACGGGAGGCGACAGCTCGCAGGCCGGCGGAACGGGCTACCTCTTCGACGTAGGCAGGCGCATGACGGAACCGGCCGGTCGCCGCCAGCGCGATGCCGTCGCCGGTCAGGACTTCGATGGAATAGGCCAGCAGTCCGCCCGGCGCCAGTTGGGCGCGCGCGGCGGTCATGAAGGCCGAGAGGTTTCCGAGGTAGGGAAACAGATCGGCCGCGGTCAGAAGTTCGAACGGCCCTTTCAGCAGTGCCAGCCCGTTAACGGCGTCAGCCAGGACGAGCTCGTCATACAGGTCTTTCCCGCGCGCCAGTTCGATCATGGCGGGCGAGGCATCTACGCCAATCGCGCGTTCGACGGCGAAAGCCTCGCGCAGCGTGCTCATCGTCAAGCCCGTTCCGCAGCCAACGTCGACGACGCCCGTGAAAGTCCGGCGTTCAGGATCATGGTCCTCAATCAAAGTCGTCATTTCCGCAGGCACGCGGTACCCGCGCAAATTGATCTGCTGATTGTCAAATTGCGGCGCGATACGATCAAAGATTTCGCGCGCAAACCCGTCGATGGGCGTTGAAATGGGCTCGCCGTGCAGCGCCGCGAGGAGATGACGCGCTTCTCGATTGTCCGCATTGGCGGCAATGATGCGCTGCAGGGCAAGCTCAGCGGCCGTCTTTTCGTCGCGTGCGGTGTGCACGGCCGCGAGTATGAAAAGCGCTTCGTCGTTATGCGTTTGATTGGTTACGGCGGTCGCAATCGCGCGCGCCGCCTCTCCGAGTTCACCTTGCTCGGCCAAGGCGCTTCCGAGCAGGATGTGTGCAATTTGGAGCGTCTTATCAACGATCAGCGCGTTTCGCGCCGCCGCGATGGCATCGGCTGTATTGCCCGTACGGAAATAGATCAGCCCGAGGTTCACGTGCGCGCGGGCATTCCGAGGGTCGATTTGCAGCGAGCGTTGGAGATGGTCATGAGCTTCGGCCAAGCCGCCCAACGTCATCAACAGGCTGCCCAGGGCGAAGAGTGCTGTCGCATTTTGTGGCTCCGTCATGACGGCGCGGCGATAGCAAGCCTCGGCCTTCTTCGGTTCGCCGAGCTCTACATATGTATCGCCGCGGCCGATCGCCGCCACTGTGCTTGATGGATCGCGTTCGAGTGCGTTCGCATACGCGGTCTCGGCTGTACCATAATTTCCCGCTTGGACGTGCAAGCGCGCAAGATTGAGCCACACGGCTGGATCACGCGGATCATAGTCAAGGTATCGCTGCAAATAAGCCGCCGCGCGCGCGTGATCACCGAGCAACCGGTACAGCTCTGCCAGCGCGCTAAGGTACGAAGCGCTTTTTGGCCATTCCAACAGCGCCGCCTCCAGCATTGCGGCCGCCTCGGTCCAGAATCCGCATTTACGCATGCCTTCCGCCGACACGAGGATCACCTGTTTCTGTCCGGGATACACACCGGGCAAAAGGCGATAAATCTCGGCGGCGTTGTCCACCTCACCACGCTGAAGCGCAGCTTTGGCGGCGGCCGAAGCGCTCAAAAAATTCTCGAAAGGGAACGATTTATCCATGCGGCCTCATAAGCCGGTTTGTATATAAATGAAAGCTGATGTGAGGGCGCGGCAGCGAGAGTTTACTCTAGACGAGATCCCAAGCTGCGGGTGTGCCCCTCTTTATCGCCGACTTCACGCTGCGGCCCAAGAGAAGTTCATAATACTTCGGGGGCAAGCCGAGGCCCGGCCGGATGCACCGCAGGTTCTCGCGTGTTAGGACGTCACCGGGTTGCAGGTCCCTGACGATGTAGACCGATCGGCGAAGTCTGCGCGAGTTTTTCTCCTGTTCTACGCAGCCATACTGCACCTTTCCCATGGCCAAATGGGCGCGCTCGGTTTCCACAACCAATGCGGCCATCTCCTCGGGTTCCATTGAGAAGGCGCTGTCGACACCGCCATCGGCCCGGCGGAGGGTGAAGTGCTTCTCGATCACTGTGGCGCCCAGCGCCGTGGCGGCCACCGAAGCGCCGATGCCCATCGTATGGTCCGAAAGGCCAATTTGGCAGCCGAACAGGTCGCGCATATGAGGGATTGTGAGCAGATTTGTATTTTCCGGCGTCGAGGGATAGGTGCTTGTGCACTTCAGCAGCACCAAATCTCGGCAGCCCGCTTCACGCGCGGCTTGAACGGATTCATCGAGTTCCGCAATCGTCGCCATGCCCGTCGACATGATGATCGGCTTGCCTGTAACGGCAACCTTGCGGATCAAATTGACGTCGGTGTTCTCGAAGGACGCGATTTTGTAGCACTGCACATTCAAACTCTCGAGGAACTCGAGCGCGGTCTCGTCGAACGGCGTGCTGAAACAAACCATGCCGAGTTTTTCGGCGTGACGCATGATCGGCTCGTGCCATTCCCACGGCGTGTAGGCCTTCTGGTACAGGCCGTAGAGCGAATCCCCGTTCCATAGGGATTTTTTGTCGTCGATGACAAACCCCTTGTCAGAAGACTCGATGGTCATCGTGTCGGGGGTGTAGGTCTGAAGCTTCAGTGCGTGAGCGCCTGCTTTCGCGGCGGCGTCGACAATCGTCAAGGCGCGTTCCAGCGACTGATTGTGATTGCCGGACATTTCCGCAATTACGAACGGAGGGTGATCCTGGCCGATCGACCGCGATCCGATTTTGAAACTTGAGGTCATTGGCAATCTACTTCGGTATGGTTATGCGCACGTCGGCGACGACTGCACCGACTTTGCGTGATGCGCGCGTGAATTCAAGTCGCAGCTTCCCGATCTCGAGAAAGGCCGGCGGGTAACCCTCGCCGTCCAGCATGCGGATGAGGTCGAAAACTTGATCCAATGAGACCGCCGGTTCAAGCGTGCCGTCGGCCGGCGTACGCCTCTTGAACAGCACGGGCTGGCCGCGCTGCGGGCGGGCCTTGGGCCTTTTGGCAATCATGTCCTTGATCATACCTTCGATGACCGTATCCGCGCGGATGAATATTTCTTCGGCCGTGCCTTGTAAGCTTAAATCCCGTTTAAGATAGATCGGCCCGGCGTCCAAGTCCTTGACGCACTTGATGGCGCTGATCTTGGTCGTGGTGTGCCCCCGCACAATAAGGTTCTGGAGTGGGCTGCCCCCACGGCCGTATGGCAGGTCGGTCATGTGAAAAATGACGCATGCGAACGACTGATAAACGTCGCTTTTGATGATGTGCGACCAATGAGGAAAGAATACGTACTCCGGGTCAATCTTTGCCAGACGGTCTGCTGTAAGTTCGGAAGGATCGGTGATCGCCTCCACCTTCCGCCCCGTGGCCGCACTGATCCGGCGCGAGAGGTCCCGGTTCCAGGGCCGGCTGCTGGCAATGACGACCGGTCGCGCTGCGCGCGGGCTGCGTTTTTCCGCCATTATGCCGCCGGGCCGTGTGGCGCGCGGCGTGAATAGCGCTCGCGCAGGTCAACTGGACTCATGGAAAAGTGGGCCTTGTCGTCGGTTTCGTCATGAAGGCTCTTGAATCCCAATTTCTCGAATACCGCGCAAGATCCCAGATTTTCGCGCTTCACATGCCCAGTCACTTCATCGATGGGCTCTCCGGCGATGGCCTGGAGTCCGCGCTCCATGAGGGCCGCACCCCACCCGCGCCCGCGAACCCATGGATCAAGCGAATAATCAATGTTCGCACGCCGGTCGGCGATGTCGAATCTTATCTGTCCGACAGGTAGGCCGGCGGCCTCCAGCACCAGAAGGTGCGCCGCCGAATCGCCAAGTTTGGACTCGAACCACCGCAGATGATTTTCCCATAGGACGGGCGCGCTGTTGAACGATTGCCGGCGGACCTCAGGGTCGTTCACGAGATGGAAATAAAGGGCGGCGTCTTCGGCGCGCGCAGGGCGCAGATGTAACTTGCCGATGTCCGTCGGCAGCAAAAGTTCGGCAACCCTCTCGGCCCCGCGGCCATCGGTCAACTGGCGCCCTTTTGTCGCCATATCGTCGCGCGCGGCAGCATTGGCAGCCAGGGCGCTCACCGCATCCCGGATGGTTTGCTCGTGCGCCGCCGCGTCAGGTCCTAGGTAGCGTATCACACCCAACCTATCCAAATCTCTGCTGGCGGGCACCTGGTTGTCCGCGATGCTGACGACGATGGCCGGCACGCCGAGGCAGCAGCGCTCCCAGGTATTACCGCCCCCGGCACCGAGCGCTAGGTCGGCCCGCTCCAAGAGTTCGACGAGCGTGGGGCGCGGGGCATGCAGGACGATATTGGCGCGCTGTGAAGCAAGCGCCGCGATCGCTGAGGCGTGCGGATTCATTGGCCCGACCACAACATCGATAGCAACCTGCGAAAACGCGGGGTGCGCGAGCGCCGTCAAGGTTTTCAGCGTCATGCCCGACAGGTCCGCGCCGCCATAGAAGACAAAAATTCTGCGTACGCGCTCGTTTGTCGGGCGCGGGGTCCTCGCTGAATCGGCGTAAGCTTGGTGCAGGAGCGCAAAACGCGGTCCAAGCAAAGTCTTGCAGTTAGCATTGAGGCGGCCGCGATAGCGAGCCTCGGGATCAAGCGAGAAGTTCTGGTCCAAAAGAATATCCGCAGCGTGGTGTCGCCCCAGGTCATCCATGGCTAACAGTTTACGGCCGCTGCTCCGCACGATGTTCTCCCAGAGCGGAGACAAAGCGTAGTGATCGGCAACAACCCAGTCGGCCCCTGCGGGGAGCGCGGCGAGTGTCTCTTCGGCATCCTGTTCCTCGCTGCCACCGAGCCAGGCCGCGTAGTCGCCGGTGCCCACTGGCGGGGCCGCGACCGGGCCCGGGGCGGGCAGCATGCACACCTCATAGCCGTCCGCGCGCAATATCGCTCCCAGATTTCCAGGGTGGTCGCGGCATATAAAGAGGATGTCCGCGCCGCGCGCCCGCAGGGCCGCCGCGAGAGACCGGCAGCGCATGACATGACCCGCTCCGATGGTCCCAGACGCGTCGGCGCGGATCGCGACCCTCATGCGATTGCGCGGCCCAGAATGAATGCTTCCGCCGCGTCCGCGCCGATAGTTGCGCCACGCCACTTTGCCAGATGCGTGATCGCTTCGTGCGAACGTGGATGAGGCCACGGGCGCAGTTCGGCTTTGTAAGCCGCGAGCGCGGCCATTTTAGTTTCGATCGTGCTAGAGATATCGACAAAATAGTTGGGCGCGAACGCCGGGCCGGACCCCGGCGTCATCCATTCGGTACTTGAAGGCACCTCAAAGAAAAGAAGCGTGCGAACCGGGTGGCCTTTCTGAGGGCGGCACGCAGTGAGAACCGCCTCGTGCACGACGCGATGGTCTACGTTCAGATCACCCGCGTGGTGAGTCAGCAGCATGGCGGGCTGGTAACGCGCGATCGCGTTCTCAACCGTCTTCACGACGTCCAATAGATCGACCGAGTCCATCCGGTTGTCCGCAAAACTTCCATAGCTTGCCGATTTGATGCCAAGAATGCGGCAGGCCTTCTGCGCGGCTTCGCGCCGCTTCTTAGCGTCAGCAGCCGCTGCCTTGCCGCGGCCCCGCGCGCCAACGCCGTCGGTCATAAAAGCGACGTGAACGGCAAAGCCTTGCTTTCCCAATTTCGCGATCGTGCCGCCGCACCCGAGGACGTCGTCGTCCGGGTGAGCGGCGACGATCAGCACCGATTGTTTAGAACTCATTTCCGCTTTGCCTCGCCCATCATCCCGCGTTCGAGAGATCTAACCGTTTATGCCGACATCGGCAGCGATACGTTGGGTTTCATTCCAGAAGTGCTCGAAAACGCCCACAAACCGGTTTCCGTCGAAATCTGCCGTCGGCATGCTACCTGGATTGCTGATCCGCTGAAGGTGTTTGAACTTACCAGCGCCCGAGTTGCACCAAACGAAACCATCGTCGCGATAATCGTAATCAACTTCGCGCTCCCCCAGCAGGGCCATGCTTGGGGCTTCGCCGCGGTCCTGCATATCGGCGAATACGCCGTACATGGCCAACTGGTCGATGCCCCAGCGCAAACTCTTGCGCTGGAAGAAGTAGGCAAGATACGCGGCCGTGAGACGGATATACTCGACCGACGGCGCGCTCATGCTGGCCCCGACGATGCAGGCGTTGAACTGGTTCCACGGTTCCATCCGGCCCGGGCGGATGCGCATTGAAACATCGAACCCTTTGAGTTGGTCGAACAGCTCCTTCAGATCGATATTTACGATCGCGTCCACGTCCATCAGCCA
>CANJEU010000139.1 GCA_947473445.1 Fidelibacterota bacterium
TGTACTGGGCGCGGGGAGCGGAGGCTCTATCGCCATTGAAATGGCGCGCCAGCAGCCCGAGGTGGTGCGCAAGATCATCCTGATTTCGGCGCCCGCGCCTGAAGGTCTCTTGAGTCAGCCCCTTCTGGCCCTCGATGCGCCAGAATTTCCCACCGCCAAGGCCGACGAAATCCTGATCGCGGCCCGCAATTTTCTCGATAACTAACTAAAGGGCGGCGAACTCGGCCCACAACGGGACGTGGTCGGAGCTTTTAACGTTAAGCAGGGCGCGTGCATTCACAAGGCGCAGGTCGCGATAGAACACGTGATCGAGCACCTGGTTGAAATGCCGCCATTGCGGGGCGGCCGCCGGCACGCGCGTGAGGCCGAGCGTTGTCATGGCTTTTTGCAGGAGATGCCAGCGCGACTCGTTCCAGGTGTTGAAATCACCGGCGACGATGCACGGGCCCTTGTGATCATGCACAGGACCAATGATCTGCTCGACCTGCCGCGCGAACGCGGCGGTGGATACGAGGTTGATGGCGTGAACATTAAGCACCAGCAGGGTCTGACCCGCGAACGGATACGTGGTGATGAGGAACGTTTTGGGCGTTGCGACGAGGGGTTCGCGATCGAGGGTTTTTACGACGCGGTTGGACAGTGCCGAGACCCGGCTGCCGGTTTTGGGCCCGGTCGTGATGCCGGGGCCGACGCCAATATTCTGCGCCATGATCCATTCGAGGCCGCTGGCGAGGTGAAACGGCTGAGCAATGCCGCCCTGTAGCACCGCCTCCTGCAGGAGAACTAGTTCGACGCCCGCGCTCATGCTGGTGAGATCGGGCATGCAGCCTTTTTTGCGCGCCTTGAACATATTCCAGCTGATCATCTTGATCGTGGCGCCGAAATCGGGCGATGAGCCCGCGCCAAGGTGAACGACCGATTCCGACTCCGCGAAGGAGAGAAATCTGCCGGCGCGGTTGAAGATGGAGAAGGGATTGTTCAAAAAGGGAACCAAGGGCGGGTTCTACAAACGTTGCACGAATTCACGTCCCTATCATATGGCGCTCGGCATACCGGACAAAATCCCCATCGGCTAAATTTGTTTCCCTTCAAAGGCACGGGAGGTCATCATGCGCCCGCGCCCCGGCGCTCACCACCCTCGTTCTTGGGAATGCCGCAGCGAGATGATGGATTTTGACGACTCCAACGGACCGAGCGTCCGATGATTCCTGAGCATTTGCGCAACTTTCTGCGCACGACCATCAAAAGTGTGTGGGCGCTTGATCTTCTGGTGCTTCTAAGGAGCTCCCCCAGCCAAGCCTGGACCACCGTCACCCTGAATAATCGCCTGCGCGCCTCGACGTCCCTGGTCGAAGAAATTCTCGTCTCCTTCACGCGGCACGGCTTGGTGACCGTCGAAGCGGACGGCACCTACCGTTACGCCCCGTCGAGCCCCGAGATCGAGGCCATGGCGGCGGAGGTTACACGTCTCTACGGGGAGCGGCCTGTTAGCCTCATTTAAAGAAATAATGACCGCGCCGAACGACAAGCTTCATTCGTTCGTCGACGCGTTCCGGCTGAAGAAGGACTAGGCATGACTGTCCCCTCCGTCATCTACCTGCTGTGCCTTCTGGCGAGCCTGGTCTGCCTTTTCCTGCTCGCGCGCGGGTACAGGCGCACGGGGGTGAAACTGCTGTTGTGGAGCGCCCTGTGCTTCGTGGGCCTGGCAATTAATAACCTGTTGCTGTTCGTCGATCTGGTCGTGCTGAGCCCGGAGATCAGCCTGGTGCCATGGCGCCAGGCGACGACGGTCGTGGCCCTGAGCGTCCTGCTCTACGGCTTCATTTGGGAAGCCGACTAGAGGGAGGCCGGTCATGGAAAATTTCATATACGGCATTCTTACCGCGGGAAATCTGGTCGCGGCGGCGTTTTTCCTGCGGTTTTATACCCGCACGAAGCAGCGCCTTTTATTGCTGTTTGCCGTGGCTTTCCTGCTGTTCGCGATGAACCAGGCGATCCTGGGGCTGAACTTTGCTCAGCTTGAGGAACAGGCGCATGCCTACCTTCTCAGGCTCGCCGGCTTCGGCCTGATCATCGCGGGCATCGTCTCGACCAACTTCGGCCGGCAACGCTGAAACGAGTAGCCTTGAGACGCGGAATCGCTTTATCGTTGCGGTGGCAATTTATGCCACACCCAATTGGAGGGGAACTATGGCTGCTCGGAAGAAAGCTCGGGGGAAGTCTGCAAAGAAGTCCGCCAGCAAGCCGGCGCGTAAGAGCGCGGCAAAGACCACCACCAAAAGCACTGCCAAGAAGGCGCCGGCCAAAAAAGCCGCCAAGAAGGCAGTGAAGAAGGCCGTGAAGAAAGTTGTGAAAAAGGCCGCGAAGAAGAAGGCTCCTGCTCGTAAGGCGGTTGCCCCCACCGTGAAGAAAGCTGTGAAGCGCGCGGTGAAGAAAGTGAAGGCGGAATTCAATAACGCCGTCCAAAAGGCGAAGCAGGTCGCGCAAGGCGCGGCTGATGCCGTCGCCGAGGCAAAGCCGCAAGGCGTCCTCGGATTCTAACGCGCTTTTGCCCGCGGGGCCGTCACCCCGCGGGCATGAGACGCTTTGATACCGCGCCGCTCATGCTGCGCTGATGCGCAGCCGCAGCCTGTGGTGCGCGAGCCCTTAGAGGGCGCCGTTTCGCAGCATCAGGTTGCAGCGTTCGACTATTTTGCGCCGTAGCGCAGCGCCTGGGCGAGTAACAGACGCCCGACCTGAAACGCCCACCCAATTCCTTCCCCACCCCGTCCACCCCCGCCGAGCTGACGCACGGCGCCAAAGGCGGCGCGGCCCATTAAAGGACAATCGTGAGCGCAGGAGCAGTCTACGCGGCGTTGTTTGGGTCGGCCTTTCTGGCGGCCACCATCTTTCCTGCTCAATCGGAGGCCGTCCTGGCAGCGCTGTTGCTCGACGGGACACATCCGGCGACGGTGCTGATCGCCGTCGCCAGCCTCGGCAACGTGCTGGGCGCCATCGTCAACTGGCTGCTGGGCCGCGGCATCGAGCGGTTCAAGGACAAGTCCTGGTTTCCGGCGAGGGGTAACGTTCTGGAACGCGCCCAGGGCTGGTATCAGCGCTACGGCAAATGGTCGCTGCTGTTGTCGTGGGCCCCGTTCGTGGGGGATCCACTGACGCTCGTGGCCGGCGTAATGCGCGAACCGTTCCTCGTTTTCCTGGCGCTGGTGACCGTCGCGAAAGTTGGGCGCTACCTGGTGCTGGCGGCGGTGGTGACCTAAAGGCCAAAGACGACCGAGCGCATCGAGATGGATGCGTTCTGGAGACCATCGAAAATCGTATGCGGTTTTTCGCCGGGCGCGGCGGCCCCGAGGACCGTGATGAACGGGTACCAATGTTCGGGCGTGGGGATGGACAGCCGGCCGGCTTCGGTCGCGGTGGCATCGGCTACGAGCGCACGGGCGTCGCCTGCATCGAGTTTAGATTTGACCCAATCGTCAAATTCCAAGGCCCAGGGGTAGGGCGGGGCTGCCGCGTCCCATTTGATGGTACGCAGATTGTGCACGATGTTACCGCTGCCCAGGATCAGCACGCCTTGATCACGCAGCGGTGCGAGGGCTTGCCCGACGTCGAAGTGATAGTCCGCTGCACGCTCCATATAGAGACTGAGCTGCAGCACCGGCACGTCGGCCGCGGGAAAAAGATGGCGCAGCACCGACCATGCGCCGTGATCGAAACCCCATTGTTCGTCGTCGAGATTAATGCGGATTCCACTGGTCGCGGTTTGTATATCCTCGGCGAGTTTGGGATCGCCCGGCGCGGGATACTGAATTTCGAACAGAGGCTTGGGGAAGCCGTAGAGGTCATGGATCGTGCGGGGATGAGCCTGGTGCGTGATCCAGGTACCCTCGGTCATCCAGTGGGCCGAGATGCAGACGATCGCGCGCGGACGCGGCAGACGCGCGCCGAACGCCGCAAGGGTTCGCGTATAGTCGTTGTCCTCGACGGCGTTCATCGGCGAGCCATGGCCGATAAACACGACAGGCATGCGCGGGGCGGCCATTTAATCCGTCACGCGTTCGATAAGAGCCTGGGCCGCCGCGGGGTCGCGTTCCTTGGCGCCGGAGATGAAATAGATAAACGTGTCGCCGCGCTTGGCCCAGGCGCGGGCTTTTTTCGCCCATCCGTCGAGCTCGGCGGGTTTGTAGCCGGTCTTGACGCTTGGCTTGGTGCGCATGAGGCGCGCGTAGGTGAAATCGGCGGTCGGTTCGTCGATCTCGGGGAAGTCCTCGTCGTCGGCAAAGACGATGGCCGCGCCGTACTTGCGCGCAAGATCATAGAAGCGTTCATCGCGGAAAGTCGGGCTACGCACTTCGAGCGCGTGGCGCAGCGCCACGCCGTCGACCTCGCGCGGCAAGAGCTTCAGGAACGCTTCAAAGTCGATCGGATCGAATTTCTTCGTCGCCATGAATTGCCAATTGATTGGTCCGAGCCGATCGCCGAGGACGCTGAGGCCTTGGGTGACGAAGCGTTCGATGGACTCCCCCGCGCCCGCAAGCTCGCGGCGGTTGGTGCAGTAGCGCGACGCTTTAACGGCGAAGACAAAACCGTCAGGGGTTTCGTCACGCCATTTGGCCCAGGAGGCCGGCTTGAAAGTCGAATAATAGGTGCCGTTGATCTCAATCGAGGTGAGGGCACGGCTTGCGAACTCAAGCTCCTTCTTCTGCGAGAGGCCCTTTGGATAGAAGACGCCGCGCCACGGCTCATAGGTCCAGCCACCGATGCCGATGAGGATACGGGCGGGGGGCGTCGTCTTGGGGCGTTTTGCCATGGGGCCTCCGGAAAGCCGAAAGATGGCACGAGAAGATGTGAGATGTCAGAGGGTTAAATAGGGCCGAAGTGGAGGTCGGGAAATGGAGTCTGACCCCAAATTAGTTGCAGGGCAGGAATGCTATTATATACATAGCATATAATATCACTTGTCTCATATAACCCGGGTCGTTGAACCGCAGCGGAGCCGCGTATGAGCGCCTGCACCTCCTTTTCCGTCACGATGGAAGTTTACGAACTGTCGCGCGCGATGCGGCATTACCTGAGCCGTGCGACGCGCACCCTGGGCTTCACGCAGGAGCAATGGCGCACCCTGTGGCACTTGTCCCGCAACGAGGGGCTGACCCAGACCAATCTGGCGGGCTTGCTGGATGTTCAACCAATTTCGCTGACGCGGGCGCTGGACCGGCTGGCCGAACAGAACCTGATCGAACGCCGCCCTTCCCCCACCGATCGCCGCGCGAGCCTGGTTTTCCTGACCGAAAACGCCCGGCCTGTGATCGCGCAGTTGACCGCGATTCTTGATGATTTCCGCGCGACCGCCATTGCGGGGCTCTCCGGCGAGGAACTTGCGCAAGCGAGTCACCTGCTGGGCCGCATGCGCGCCAATCTCGACAAACACGATGCCGACGCCAACGTCGCCTAAGTTTTAAAGACGGGACCTCGACGCACATGAACACAAACGCACAACCCCTGCCCTCCACCCCTGTGCCGGCGAAAAACCGCGGGCTGCGGCGCATCCTGATGATCGGCGTACCACTGGCGGTCATCCTGGTAGGCGCAGCGCTCTATCTCGCCGGCGGCCGGTTCGTCTCGACGGACAATGCCTACGTGAAAGCCGATATTGCCTCGCTGTCGCCCGAAGTGGCCGGGAACATCGTCGAGGTGATGGTGGCGGACAATCAGAAAGTCACGAAAGGTCAACAGCTGCTGATCATCGATGCCACCAACTACAAGGTCGCGATCGCCGGCACCGAGGCCCAGATGCGCGCCGCGGTGGCCAGCATTGAAGGCGCGAAGGCGCGCTACCGGCAAAAAGAAGAGTCCATCGCTCTGATGCAGACTAACGTGCGCTATGCCGAACGTGAGTTTGGGCGCCAGTCAAAGCTGGCCTCGGCCAACTATGTCGCGGCGGTGAAGCTGGACGAAGCGCAGCACGCCCTGGAATCGGCACGCCGGAACCTTCGTCTGCTTCAGCAGGAAAAGGCCGAGATTCTCGCGACCCTCGAGGGCAACCCGGATATCAAACCCGAAGATCATTCGTCCTACCAGCAGGCGGTGGCCGGCCATGAGAGCGCCAAACTGATGGTGGAGCGGGCCACCATGACCGCGCCGTTCGACGGTATCGTGAGCCAGGTTCCGAAAGTGGGCGACTTCGCGCGCACCGGCGCGCCGATCCTTTCGCTGGTCTCAA
>CANJEU010000140.1 GCA_947473445.1 Fidelibacterota bacterium
CCCGGCGCGCCGCACATGGCGCGTTCCACGGGCAGATCACGCAGGCCGGAGACTTGGGCGTACACACGGTCGCGCCCAGGTCCATCACGCCTTGCGCATAATCGCCGCAGCGCGCGTCCGGGGTCAGGCCGTCGGCATGCGCATATAAGGCCGGCTTGCTCTTGGGCAGCGGTGCCGTCACGGCGAACAGGCGCGCCATCACGCGCTCGACATTCCCGTCCACCACCACCGCGCGCCGGTCGAACGCGATGGCCGCGATCGCCGCCGCGGTGTAGGGGCCGATGCCGGGCAGCGCGCGCAGCCCGTCTTCCGTATCTGGAAACACGCCGGCGTGTTCATGCGCCACCACCTGCGCGCATTTATGTAAGTTCCGCGCGCGCGCGTAGTAGCCAAGCCCCGCCCAGGCGGTCATGACCTGCTCGACCGGCGCACGCGCGAGGTCGGTCACCGTTGGCCAGCGCGCCAGGAAATTCTCGAAATAGGGTTTCACCGCCGTCACGGTGGTCTGCTGCAGCATGATCTCGCTCAGCCACACGGCGTAAGGGTCGGCCGTCTCGCCCGGCAAGGCGCGCCAGGGCAACCGGCGCCGGTGACGGTCGTACCAGTTGAGCAGATCTGCGGCGGAAGCAGCCGAACGTAGGCCTGCCGTCTGCGTCTTTCGGGCAACAGCGCGTGAAGAAGCCATGGCGCACCATGAAATGAGCCGCGGCTGCGTTCAAGGCGTCTTGCTGGGAGGGGCGGGCCTCGGCCATGCTTGGCCATATGACGCCAGCGCGCAAGCCATCGGCCGAACTGTCGCAACCCCCGCGCCTCGCGAAAGGCATGGTGAGGCTTGCGAACTTCTCCGTGCGCGCGGCCAAACCCGCGCTCGGCAAACGCGGCTTCGGCGCGGCCGAGATTCTCACCCACTGGGAGACCATCGTCGGGCCTGAACTCTCCGCTTTCGCCTGTCCGCTCGAGATTAAATTTCCCCGTGGCAAAAATGCCGGAGCGACCCTCCACCTGCGCATCGCCAGCGGCGCGGCCGCGACGCTGCTGCACATGAAAACCCCCACGATTCTCGCGCGGGTGAACGGCTTTCTGGGCTATGGCGCCGTCAGCGCCCTACAGGTCGCGCAGGGTCCCTTACCCCGCCCCCGCGCCAAGCCCGCCGCGGTCACAATCACCCCCGCGCCGACGACTTTAGACGACGCGCTCGCCAAATTGCGCGCGGCAGTGGAACAGCGGACACGTGTTAAGCGTTAGCCTCGCGGGATTATCGACTTTCACCGGACGGGATTGATTTGATTATGAAGAAGTTCTCTACGCGCGCCGCTTTCGTTTTGAGCGCGCTTGTTGCCGGCGCGGCGCCCGCCAAGGCGCAAAATTTCAATGATTTCGCGACGGGCATGACGGACACCCTGCAGGCCGCCATCGATCTGCTGCCGCAGGACGTCACCAATGTCCGCCTCGGCGTCGGCCCTTCGCTGGCGCCGTATTACGAAGGCGACGACAAAATTAAGGTCGGCGTCATCCCGGCGATCTCGCTGCGCTACCGGGACCTCGTTGAGGTGAACAACAACGAAGTGCGGCTCATCGCCTTCAACCGTCTGCTCAATTCCGATAGCAATGACGCTTCGGGCGGCAATCTGCGCGTTGGTCCCACCATGTCGGTCGACTTCGGCCGCGACGAGGATGTCAGCACCGATCTGACCGGCCTTGGCAACGTCGGCGACAGCATCGAACTCGGCGCCTTCGTCGCTTACACCCAGGGGCGCATGCGCCTGCGGGCGCGCGCCCGTCACGACGTCATCAGCGGCCACGGCGGCGGCTCGGTGCGTTTGGATGCGGGCTACACCGTATTCCAGGCCGCGCCCGTGGCGCTGGGCGTCAACGTGAACTCCACCTGGGTGACGGGCAAGTATATGCGCTCGTTCTTCGGCGTCACCCCGGCGCAGTCGGCGGCCTCGGGCCTGCCGGTGTTCAATCCCGGCTCAGGCTTCAAGGATGTCGGGGCAGAGGTCAGCGCCAACTATATGTTCGCTTCGCAATGGGCCCTGGTTGCGAACGCCAGCTACAACCGCCTCTTGGGCAACGCGGCCGATAGCCCCCTCGTGCGCCAGCGCGGCTCGGCCAACCAGATGGCCTTCCGGACCTTCCTTGTGTATTCATTCTAAGCACTTGCCCTATATTCGCCCTATTCGGGGCGCAGACGAGAGGCGTGGGAGTGAGCGCGGGGTTCCGCGCTCTTTAGGGGTTCGTAAGCGGCGAGGTGCGATCACCTTGGCCGCGGAAAGTACGTATGACGCGGGTGAGAACGTCTATCTACGCCACTATTCTGGCCGGCTTCGTGACAGCCGTGGCCGCACCCGTATTTGCGCAAGACTCGCTCACCCCTGAAGCCATCACCCGCGATCAGCCCCAGGCCCAGTGCATCTTCTTCGCGCGGCTGCACGACTGGACGCCCATCAACGATACCAACATGATCCTGTGGGCCTCGCGCACGCAGTCCTACCATGTGCAACTGACCCCGCCGTGTAACGGCCTGCGCTTTGCCAACGGCATCGGTTTTTCCTCGCGCAGCGGCTCCTCGCGCCGCCTGTGCACCATGGATTCGGTGGTGGTCGATAACGGCCCCGGCATTCCCGAACGCTGCCTGATCCAGGAAATGATCGAACTGGACGAACCCTCGCTCAAAGCCCTGCTCGCCCAGGCGCCCGGCCGGGTCGAAGGCCGGGAAGCGAAAGACTAGAGCGAGCGCGCAAGCATTCAGACGTGGTTTTTGGTTTCATTCCCTCCCCTGAAAGGGGAGGGCGTAGGGAGGGGTCGTTTGTTGTTTCCTTCAGCAGAAAACAACAAACGACCCCCTCCTGACCTCCCCCTTTCAGGGGGAGGTAAAAAAGAGCGATTCTGAATTCGCGCCCACCGGCCCCTCACTGCGCTGTTACCAACACGCGCAAAACCCGCCTCCGAGACGCCGCAATAAATAGGGTAAAATCCCGAGTCTCTGGGAACGGCTGAAATCTGTGTCCCAGGGGGCTTGTGGATGATTCCTAAAAAACCTCATTGCACCTTAGGCTTAGGGGTGTGGGTCGTTAAATCTCCACAAATAGTGTCGTACTTGGTATTCAACCCCACCATGTTGCGAGGGAGGTCTAAAGTGACCGTTACACGTCAAATCGCCCTGATGTTTGCGGCCGTCGCCATCAGTGGTCTCGGAGTCGCGGCCTATGCCGCCGACCCCGCGCCTTCCGCCCCGGCCGCCAAGCCCGCGGCTGCGGCCAGCGGCCCGGTTTACCGCGAGTTCATCCAGGGCAATCCGAAGTCCAAAGTGACCGTGATCGAGTACGCCTCGCTCACCTGCGGCCACTGCAAGGCGTTCCAGGACACGACCTACCCTGAGCTCAAGAAGAACTACATCGACACCGGCAAGATCCGCTTCGTGTACCGCGATTATCCGCTCGACGGCCTTGCCGCCGGCGGCGCCCTGCTGGCGCGCTGCGCGCCCGGCGACAAGGGCAAGGTCATGATCGACCTGATGTTCAAGAACCAGCAGGAGTGGGTGCGCTCGCCCAACCCGCTCGAGCCGCTGCGCGGCTACGCCCAGCTCGCCGGCATGAGCGCGGCGGACGTGGACGCCTGCCTCAAGAACGAAGCCATCATGACCAAGATCCGCGAAGTGATGGATACCGCCGCGACCACCTACAAAGTGCAATCGACGCCGACCTTCTTCATCGGCGAAGAGAAACTTGAAGGCGTGCAGACCTACGAAGCGATGGCGAAAGTCATCGACGAAGCGATCGCGGACGCGAAATGACATCGCGTTAGCGATGTCATCCCGGACTTGATCCGGGATCCATCGTCCCGCGCACGCTGACGTGCATCGGACTCTGGATCCCGCGATCACTTCTGGAGAACTAAAAAATTAGGACCGTGCGCGGGGCACGGGTTGTTTAGAGGGGCGATACGTTTGGTTACTTTCACAAAACTGCGACTGTCGGGTTTCAAGTCGTTCGTCGACGCCACCGAGCTCCAGATCGAGCCCGGCCTGACCGGCATCGTCGGCCCCAATGGTTGCGGCAAGTCAAACCTCGTCGAAGCCCTGAAATGGGTGATGGGTGAAACCTCCGCCAAGCAGATGCGCGGCGGCGAAATGGATGAAGTCATTTTCGGCGGCACGCGTGATAGACCCGCGCGCAACATCGCCGAAGTCGCCCTGCATCTCGACAATTCCCTGCGCAAGGCCACCGCCCAATTCAACGAAGGCGACGAGCTTGAAGTCACGCGCCGCATCGAGCGCGAAAAAGGCTCGCAGTACCGCGTCAACGGCCGCGACGTCCGCGCCCGCGACGTGCAGCTTCTGTTCGCCGACATCGCCACCGGCGCCCGCTCCACCGCCATCGTGAGTCAGGGGCGTATCGGCCAGATCATTCAAGGCAAACCCGCCCAGCGCCGCCACCTGCTTGAAGAAGCCGCGGGCATCACCGGTTTGCACACCCGCCGCCACGAGGCCGAACTGCGCCTCAAGGCCGCCGAGACCAACCTGAACCGACTGAACGACGTCATCACCGCGCTGGATGCGCAGCTCGAGGGCCTGAAGAAACAGGCTCGCCAGGCCGCGCGCTATCGCACCATTTCCGACAGTATCCGCACCGCGGAAGCCCTGGTCCTCCTGATCAAGCGCGAAGAGGCGATCACCCATCTCTCTCGCGCCCGTGAATCATTGGCGGAAACCGAGGGCCGGGTGGCGGATCTGACCGGAATCGCGGCGCACGCCTCGACCGTCCAGGCCGATGCGGCCAGCGCCATGCCCGCCCTGCGCCGCACGGAGGCAGAAGCCGCCGCGCGCCTTCAGCACCTCGTCATCACGCGCGATACGCTCAACGAAGAACTCGCCCGCATCGCCCGCGCGCGTGAAGCGGCCGAAATGCGCATCGCGCATATCCGGGAAGATTTGAACCGCGAAGCCGCCCGTCTTGCCGACGCCGACGCCGCGCTGACGCGCGTCGCCGAAGAACAGAAGGACATCGAAGACGCCGTCGCGGCCGAAGCCGACGAACGCGAAACCACGCGGATCGCTTTGGTCAACGCCGCCAAATCGGTGGAAGTCGTCGAGGAAGAACTCACGCTTCTGCAAAAACAACTCGCCGAAGCCGATGCGCAGCGCGCCGCCGCGCGCCAGCAGCTCAACGAAGGCGAAATGCGCCGCCAGCGTGCCGAACGCCGCCTCGCCGACGTCATGCAGCTTCTCGATTCCGCGCGCGAACAGGCCTTGCCACCTGAAGTGATCGCCGAGGAAGAAGCCCGCGCCCTTGAAGCCGAGGAATCGCTGGCCGAGGCGCGCGCCGCCTGGGAAGACGCCGAACGCGCCCGCTCGGACTCGCAAACCGCCTACGAAGCCGCGCGCAACACCCTGCACGCGCGCAACGCCGAACACACCAAGCTGCAAGCCGAAGCCTCGGCCCTTGAAGACCTGCTTGCCGAGCCGAAAAGCGCCGGCAACTGGAGCCCCATCATCGATACGGTGACGGTGGAACCGGGCTTCGAAGCCGCCCTTGGCGCGGCGCTTGGCGACGATCTTTCCGCTGCCGGCGATGACATTTCGCCCATGCGCTGGATGGAACTGCCGCCGCTGCATGAGCCGAGCGAATTGCCGAGCGGTGTGCGGGCCCTCGGCGATGTGGTGGCCGCCAGCGGCCGTCTCGCGCGCCGCCTGTCGCAGGTCGGCCTCGTCGATGACGCGGTAACGGGGATGAGCCTGCAAAGCCAATTGAAGCCCGGCCAGCGTCTCGTCACCGCCGCGGGCGATCTGTTCCGCTGGGATGGCTTTGTCGCCCAATCCGGCGCGCCCTCGGCCGCCGCCACGCGCCTGCGTCAGAAAAACCGTTTGAAGGAATTGCTCGACGCCCTCGAAGGTTCGGGCGCCGCGCGTGATGAAGCGGAAAGTTCGGCGGAAGCCGCGAAGAACACCATTGGCACGGCCCAAGCCGCTGAACAGGCCACCCGTCAGGCCGTGCGTGGCGCGGAAGACGTGCGCAACCGCGCGCGCGATGCCCTTGGCGATCTGCGCCAAAAAGTCGCCGCCGTGCAGAACCGCATCAACGCGCTCGAGGAAAACCGCGCGCAGCTGCAGGCCGAACAGGAAGAAGCCGCCGCCCATGTCGCCGGCGCGCAGGAACGTCTCGCCGAACTCGGCGACGGCGCGGCGCTGCGTGCTGAAGC